>JAHBYP010000010.1 GCA_019635875.1 Alphaproteobacteria bacterium | reverse complement strand
TCGAAGACGGACTCCTGCGTTCGTCTTCGACATCCCCCTTCCGCCCTTCGGGCACCTTCCCCCTCCGGGGGAAGGATTCAAAACGCGCTCTCGATCAGTTCCAGATACTCAGCCTTGGTGGGTTGCCGCGGCGTGGTCATGTGGCAGTGATCGCCGAGCGCGCCGTCGGCGATCGCCTCGAAGCGATCCTCGGTCACGCCCATCGCCTTCAGCCCGGTCGGAATGCCGATGCGCTCGTTCATGCCGACGATGGCGTCGGCCAGCGCCTCGGCGCTGGGCTTCGTTCCCATGATGGCGGCCATCTTCTCGATCTTGGTTGCACCCAGCACCGGCCCGTTGAAGCGCATCACGCCCGGCATGTAGACGGCGTTGAGCGTGCCGTGATGCAGGCGCAGGCCCTTGAGCCCGCCGGTGGGATGCGACAGCGAGTGCACCGCGCCCAGCCCCTTCTGGAAGCACATGGCGCCCTGCATCGAGGCCATCATCATGTTCCAGCGCGCCTCGCGGTCCTGACCGTCCTTCACCGCGCGCTCAAGGTGGCGCCACGCTTTCTCCAGCCCGTCGAGCGCGATCGCCTCGGCCGGCGGATTGATCGCCGCCGACATGTAGGTCTCGGCGCAGTGCGCGATGGCGTCCATGCCGGTGCCGGCGGTGAGATGCTTGGGCAGGCCGAGCGTCAACTCGGGGTCGCACAGCGCCAGCCTCGGGATCAGGTTGGGGCTGCCGATCGCCAGCTTGCGGCCGTTGTCCATGATGATGATGCCGCCGCGGCTGACCTCGCTGCCGGTCCCCGACGTGGTCGGGATGGCCACGATCGGCGCCACGGCCGGCGTGATCTTCGGCCCGCCGCCTTCGACCACGGCATAGGGCAGCAGCGACGGGCCGGGATGCGTCGCCATCAGACCGACCGCCTTGGCGAGGTCCATCGAGGAGCCGCCGCCGATGGCGATGATGCCATCGCATTCCTGCTCCCGGTAGATCGCCAGCGCCTCGCGCATCGCCGCCTCGGTCGGGTTCTCCGGCGTCTGGTCGTACATCGCCAACGGCATGTTGCCGGGCAGGTTGGCCTTCACCCTGTCCCAGATGCCGGCGGCGATGATGCCCTTGTCGGTGACGATCAGCGGCCGGCGCATGCCGAGCAGCTGCAGCTCGGCCTCGAGCAGCCTGATGGCGCCGAAGTCGAACTGGATGCGGGTCAGATAGGTGATCAGGGCCATGCGCGGTCCTCCCATGTGTGCAGACCATAGCGATCCCGGTACGCCAGGCGAAGCCTGAGCGTGTAGTATCGCCGCCGCTGTCCGGCTGGCGGAACGGAGCGGTGATGGCCGACAACAAGGTACTCGTCGTCGTCTTCGACGGCCTGCGGCCGGACATGGTGACGCCCGACCTGATGCCGCATCTGCGCCGCTTCGCCGATCAGCACAGCGTCTTTCCGAAGAGCCGCGCGGTGTTCCCGACCGAGACGCGGGTCAACGCCGCGGCGCTGGTCACCGGCCAGCGGCCCGACATGCACGGGCTGGTGGCCAACGCCTTCCACGCGGCCGAGGTCTTCGCCGAGCACGCCATCAACACGTCGAAGATGGAGCATCTGGTCGCCGCCGACCGCGCCTGGAACGGCGCGCTGCTGACGGCGCCCAGCCTGGGCGAGCGGCTGCACGCCGAGGGCAGGAGCCTGGCGACAGTGTCGACCGCCTCGACCGGATCGAGCTGGCTGCTCAACCACAGGGCCGAGCAGCTCGGCCTGCTGCGCTGGTCCGCGCACGGACCCGCCTATTCTGCACCTTGCGCCGATTCGTGGCAGGAGCTGGCCGACCGCTTCGGCTCGCCGCCGCCGGCGGAGATCCCGCTCTGTGCGCGCATCGAGCATGCCAAGCGCATCTATCTCGGCCATGTCCTGCCGGTGATCGATCCCGACGTGGCGATCCTGTGGTTCGCCGATCCCGACACGACCTACCACTACCGCGGCATCGGCTCGCCCGAGACGCTGGTGGCGCTGAGGAGCGTCGACGCGGCGTTCGGCGAGATCGTCGCGGCGTGGCGGGCGGCGCCCGACCATGATCGGCGCTCGATCATCACCGTCTCCGACCATGGCCACGTCACGACGCACGAGCGCGTCGGCGTCGTCGGCCACTTCAACGCCGCCGGCTTCCGCGCCGACACGCGCGCATCGGGCGATGGCGACCTGGCCGTGGTTTCGGGCTCGCCGTCGCTGGTCACCTTGCGGCGGCGCGATGCCGGGCTGGCGCGCGACCTCGTCGCCTTCCTGCGCGAGCAGCCCTGGTGCGGCCTGATCTTCGCGTCCGGCGGCGATGGCACGCATGGGCCGATCGACGGCACGCTCGACCGCGCCCTGCTGGGCGTGACGCATGCCCGTTCGGCCGACCTGATGTTCACGCTCGCCACCGACGACGCACCGGGTTCGGGCGGCTGGCGCGGCCGCACGCATCACGACCACGACATTCCGGTGGGCGGCAGCATGCATGGCGGACTGCACCCGCGCGAGCTCAACAACTGGCTGGCCGCCGGCGGCGCTCCGTTCCGCGAGGGCTACGTCTCGCCCTGCCCGGCAGGCATCACCGACGTGATGCCGACCATCCTCGACCTGCTGGGCCTGGCGCCGGGCGGGTGCCATGGCCGCGTGCTGGTCGAGGCGCTGCGCGACGGGCTGACGCCGCGCCACGAGTCGCGCACGATCGAGGGGCGCGCCGGCCGCTACGCCCAGCGCCTGAGCCTCTCGCGCACCGGATCGACAGCCTATATCGACGGCGGTACGATCCTGAACTGATGTCCGATCTCACGCTTCGCCGCGCCGCGCCCGCCGACGCGCAACTCGTCCTCGACCTGATCCAGACCGCCTTCGCCGAGTATCGCGGCAAGCTGAAGCCGGATTCGAGCGCCTATGGCGAGACACCCGAGGGCGTTGCCCGGCAGCTTGTCGGCCGCCAGGGGGCGGTGATCGCCGAGCGCGACGGCACGGCGGTGGGGTGTGTGCTCTACCGCGACAAGGGCGAGGACCTGTACTTCGGACGGCTCGCCGTCCTGCCCGAGCACCGCCGGACCGGCGTGGCCGAGGCCCTGGTCGCCGCCGTCGAGGCCGAGGCCCGGTCGCGCGGCGCGTCCGGCGTGCTGCTGGGCGTGCGCATCGCGCTCGCCGGCAACCAGCGCCTGTTCACCCGGCTGGGCTATGTCGAAATCTCGCGCGACGCCCACCCGGGCTTCAGCGAGCCGACCTCGATCAACATGCGCAAGGCGATGTGAGCCGCGCCCGCGATTGCCCCTGCGTTCGGGCCGCGTCGCTCCAGCGACGCATCATGAGCGCCGCTGGAGCGGCGCGGCCCCAACGGCGCAGAGACCTGCAGCCCGGCCGGGCGCGCCACTCGAGTGGCGCACCCGGGGGAAGCAGGCTAGTAGCGGCGCCAGGCCTGGGCCCGCTCCCAGTGGCCGGGCACGAAGCGCCAGCGGCGGCGCGGGCCCGGGTCGATATCGACCCACTGCGCCGGCACCCAGTGGTAGCCGCGCCGCGCCTGCATCCAGCGGCCGCGGTGCCAGACGTGCCGGCGGCCGTCCCAGCCCCAGTAGCCCGGTGCCCAGGTGTAGCCACCGCGCGGCGGCGGCGGCGCCTCGTAGCGCGGCGAAGGCGGCGGCACGGCGAGGTTCCAGTTCTGCGCCGATGCCGTGGTGGCCGTCAGGCCGGCGACGCCCAGCGCGGCCGCGCCGGCGGCCAGGGCGAAGAATCCACGTCTCAACATGTTTGCCTCCACACGGGACCAACAGCGACTCAACGCTGCCGACCCCTCAACAATGTGGAAGCAACCGTGTTTTCTTTGGGTTGTCTCGGTAACGCCCGATTGCGGGGCCGCCTTCAAACCGCCATGACAATGCCGTCGTGGCCCGGATCGGCGCCGCCGTCCAGCCCGTCGGGGTGCACGCGGATCGCATGCACGGCGGCGAAGCCGAAGGTGTAGGCGTTGCGGATCACCTCGTAGCCCATGCCCTCCAGCGCCTTCTGCGTCGCACGCGGAATGCGGTTGGACACGTCGATGGCGTCGCTGGTGGCCGAGAAGCGCGGCGCGCTCACCGCCTCGGTCATCGTCATGCCGAAGTCGAGCGCGTTGAGCGAGACCTGCAGCACGCCCATGGCGATCTGCGTCGCGCCGGGTGCGCCGATGATCAGGTTCGGCCGGCCATCCTTGAAGAAGATCGAGGGCACCACCGAGCTGAATCGCGCCTTGCCGGGCGCGATCGAGCCGGCGCGGCCGGGCCGCGGGTCGAACACGCCCATGCAGCCGTTGTACATGAAGCCCAGCCCGTCGGTGATGACGCCCGAGGGCATGCCCAGCGAGTGGGTCATGGTCACGCAGTTGCCGTCCTTGTCGGTCACCGAGACCTGCGTCGTGTCCTTGCGCGGCGCGCCGGAATTGAAGCGCGGCACCGTCGCCTTCACGCCCTTCCTGATCTCTTCGGCCATCGCCCTGGCGTATTGCTTGGCGTTCAGGCGATCGATCGGCACGTCGACGAACCTGGGATCGCCGACATGGAGATCCTTGTCGATGGTGGCGCGCTTCATCGCCTCGCCGACGACGCGCAGATATTCCGGCGAGTTGTGCTCCATGGCCGCGAGGTCGAACTGCTCGAGGATGTTGAGCATCTCGATCAGCATCACGCCGCCGCCCGGCGGCCGGTTGGTCGAGACGTCGTAACCGCGATACGTGCCCCACAGCGGCTCGTTGCGACTGGTGGTCCAGGTACGCAGATCCTCGCGCGTGATCAGGCCGCCATGCTTCTGCATGTCGGCGACGATCGCATCGGCGATCTCGCCGAGATAGAAGGCGTCGGCACCGCCCTTGGCGATCAGCCGCAGGGTGCGACCATAGTCGCGGTTGCGCACGAAGTCGCCGACGCGCTTGGGCGAGCCGTCGTCGCGGCAGTAGAGCGCGCGCGCTGCGGATGTGAAGCGGATCCGCTCGTGGTTGGGCGCGCGGCCCATGGCGCCGTCGTCCGACCACCAGTAGTGCACGTGCGGACGTACGTTCCAGCCGTTCTCGGCCCAGTGGATCGCCGGCTCGACGACCTGTTCCCAGGGCAGCGCGCCGTGCTCGCGCTGGGCGTCGTGGTACATGCGCAGATTGGCCGGCGCACAGATCGACTGGTAGCCGATGTCGTTGACCCGGCCCTTGAGGATGAAGCCGTAGCCGTCGCGCGCCTCGCCCTCGATCAGGTGTTCCCACATGTCGGGCCTGGCGGCGAGCGGCGCCGGCGCATGGGCGTCGATGTAACCGTGGAACTTCTTGCCCGGCATGTAGATGCCGCAGCTGCCGAAGCCGGCGATGCCGCACATCAACGGATCGACCACGCCCTGCACCAGGGCGCAGGCGATCGCCGCGTCGACGGCGTTGCCGCCGGCGCGCAGGATCTCGGCGCCCGCCTCCGTCGGCTCGGGCTGGGCCGCCACGATCATCGCCTGCTTGCGCTGCTTCATCTCGATCCTCCACGCCTGTCGGGCAGTCTCGGGAGCGGCCGCGAGGGCGTCAACGTCCTGACCGGCTTGACAATCGCAGGGCAGACCGGCCAGTTCGGCGGCGCATGTCGGGCCCGATCGAGGTGCGGCCGCTTTCCGGCGCCGCCGATTTCACCACTTTCATCCAGCTGCCGCGCAGGCTCTATCGCGGCATGCCGGGATGGGTGGCGCCGCTGGACTTCGATCGCCGCAAGACCTTCGATCCGAGGAAGAACCCGTTCTTCAGGCACGCCGACAGCGCGCGCTTCCTGGCGTGGCGCGACGGCAAGCCGGTGGGCCGAGTCTCGGCACAGATCGATCGCCTGCATATCGAGCGCTACGACGACGCCACCGGCCATTTCGGCTGCCTCGACGCGATCGACGACGCCCCGGTGGTCAAGGCGCTGCTGGGTGCCGCCGAGGACTGGCTGCGCGCGCGCGGCATGCGGCGGATCAACGGGCCGTTCAATCCCTCGATCAACGCCGAGATGGGCATGCTGATCGAAGGCCATGCGCATCGGCCGATGTTCCTGGTGTCGTGGAACCCGCCCTATCTCGCCGGGCACGTCGCGGCGGCGGGCTACGGCAAGGCGGTCGACACCTACGACTACGATTTCGACATCGGCCGCGAGCCGACCAGCTACGGCACCAGCATGCTCAAGCGCAGCGAGCTGGCGGGGCGGATCACCGTGCGCGGCCCGCGCCTGACCAGGGTGCGCCAGGAGGTCCGCACCGTGCTCGGCGTGTTCAACGACGCCTGGCAGCGCAACTGGGGCTTCGTGCCGTTCACCGTCGAGGAGATGGACGCGCTGGCCTCGGAAATGCAACCTGTCCTGCGCAAGGACTCCGCGGTCATCATCGAGGTGGACGGCAAGGCGGCCGCCTTCATCTTCGCCGTGCCCAACCTCCTGGAGGTGATCGCCGGCTATGACGGGCGGCTGCTGCCGTTGCACTGGCTCCACCTGGCCTGGAGCCTGTTCACCCGGCGCTTCCGCACCTCCCGCGTGCCTCTGATGGGCGTGGTCAGCGCCTATCAGGGCAGTCCGCTCGGCGCCGGGCTGGCGATGCTGGCGATCGAGGAGCTCCATCGCCTCGGCAAGAGGCGCGGCATCGAGACCGTCGAGCTGGGCTGGATTCTGGAGGAGAATATGGCGATGCGCCGGATGATCGAGAGAATTGGCGGCGTGAAAGCGAAGACCTATCGCATCTTCGAGCGGTCACTGGCCACCTGACGGGGAACGCCGCCCCGCCGCCGCCGTTTTCCACCCCATGTCTCAGGTAGACTTGGCCCGGCTGGCGGTCTAGTTATGGAGCGATTGTGAGGATGCACTCGGAATGAGCACTACCGTCGACATGGAATCGCCCCTGGCGCAGCAGATCATCGATGTGATCGCGCGCGAGGGCATGGTCGACCGCTCGAAGATCACCGCCACGGCGACACTCGAGGACCTGGGTCTGCAGTCGATCGACATGGTCATGATTCTCAACGGCATAGAGGAAAAGTTCGACATCTACGTGCCGATGGACGAATCGATCCAGAAGATCGCCAATGTCGGCGACGTCATCGGCGTGGTCAGCGGCCTCGTCGAAGCCGACGCCCAGAAGTCCGGCGCCAAGCAGCAGGGACAAGCCATTTGACCAGCCAAGTCGCCGTCACCGGACTCGGGTGCATCTCGGCGCTGGGTCCGGACGTAGCCGCGTTCTGGTCCGGGCTGAGCGCCGGCCGCAGCGGGATCAAGCCCCTCGAATTCCCGGGATCCGAGGAACTCCACGTCAGGATCGGCGGCCAGATCAAGGATTTCGACGCCAGCGCCCATTTCAGCGCGGCCAAGCTGCCCTTTCTCGACCCCTTCGCCCAGTTTGCCCTGATCGCCGCCCGCGAGGCGGTGAAGGACGCCGGCCTGAGTCCCGCCGAGGTGGCCGGCCCGCGTACGGCGGTGATTCTCGGCACCGGCATCGGCGGCATCAGCACCCTGAACGAGGCGTTCTATCAGCGCTACGCCCAGGGCAAGCGGCGCATCGATGCGGCCACCATCCCCAAGGCGATGCCGAATGCGGCGCCGAGCCACGTGTCGATGGAGTTCGGCGTCAACGGCCCCGCCTTCGCCGTGTGCAGCGCCTGCTCGTCGGCCAACCATGCCATGGGCCTGGCGCTCACCATGGTGCGCACCGGCGTGGTCGACCGCGCCATCACCGGCGGCTCCGAGGCCAATCTGAACTTCGCCAACGTCAATGCCTGGGAAGCGCTGAAGGTGCTGACGCCCGACGCCTGCCGCCCCTTCTCGCGCGGCCGCAACGGGATGTCGCTGGGCGACGGCGCCGGCATCGTCATCCTCGAGCGCATGGACGCAGCGCGGGCGCGCGGTGCGCGGATCCACGCCGAGATGGCGGGCTTCGGTGCCTCGTCCGACGCCGGCGACCTGTTGCGGCCCGACGCCAACGGTGCCGCCCTGGCGATGCGCGGCGCGCTGGCCGATGGCGGCCTGGCGCCCGAGGACATCGACTATGTCAACGCCCACGGCACCGGCACGCTGCTCAACGACCCGGTCGAGACGGCGGCGATCCGCCTGGTGTTCGGCGCCCACGCCGACAGGCTCGCGGTGTCCTCGACCAAGTCGCTGCACGGCCATGCGCTGGGCGCCGCCGGCGCGCTGGAGATGGTGGCGACGGTGCTGGCACTGCAACACCAGGTCGCGCCGCCGACGGCGAACTGGCTCGAGCGCGATCCCAAGTGCGACCTCGACTACGTGCCCAACGAGGCGCGCGCCATGCCGATCCGCGCGGCGATGTCCAACTCCTTCGCCTTCGGCGGGCTGAACGCCGTGCTGACGGTCAAGCGCGCGGGCTGAACGCCAATGAGCGGGGCGGTCGCCGGGCCGCTGGCCACCGTCACGCTCACCGTCGAGCCGGAAGAGGTGCGGGCCTTCGCCGAGGCGCTGGGCCTGCCGGCGTCGGCCGTGCCGGCGACCTTCCCGATCCGTTTCCTGTTCCATCCTGAGATCCGCGCGGCGCTGGCGTCCTTCCTGCCGGCCAACGGCTCGCTGCCGATCCATGTCGGCCAGCGCTTCCGTTATCACCGCCCGCTGGTGCCGGGCGAGACGCTGCGCTGCGCCGTCAGCGCCGCACCCGCCAGCGACGCCCGGCCCTTCGCGCTGGTGCGGCTCGAGGTGAGCGAGCCCGCCGGCGCGCCGGTCTGCCAGGCCGAGAGCGAGATCGCCATCGCCGCGCCGGGTTTCGCATGGGAGCGGCTGAGATGAGCGCGCCACGTCCTGGCGAAAAACTGCCGGCGGTGCCGCTGGGCCCGCTCGATGCCGCCGCCATCGCGCGCTACGCCCGAGCCTCGGGCGACGACAATCCGGTGCATCTCGACGCCGCGGCGGCGCGCGCCATCGGTCTTGCCGATCCGGTCGCCCACGGCATGCTGGTGATGGGCCGCCTCTCGCGCCTGGCGCTGGAGTGGCGCGCCGACGCCGTCCTCGAGAGCCTCGAATGCCGCTTCACGCGGCCTGTGCCGGCGGGCTCGCTGCTGAGCGGCGACGGCCGCGTCGCCAAGGTCGACGCGCTGGCGGACGGGCACCGCGTCATCCTGCGCCTGCTGGCCCGCGACGCCCAGGGCGCGATCGCCGCGATGGGCGAAGCGACGCTGCGTCTGCCCGGCTGACGCGGGCGGCCAAAGCATCGAGCTGGAACTTCGAGCCGCCTGTCATCCCGAGCGAAGCGAGGGATCCAGGCCGGCCATAGATCCCTCGCTTCGCTCGGGATGACAGGCGGCTCGATGGGACGGCATGCCGCTCTACGCCGCGGCCTTGGCTTCCTCGATGATGTTCAGGAACTGCTCGGTGCAGGCGCGCCATGAGAATTTCAGCGCCACCTCGCGGCACTTCTGCGGCGAGATCGTCAGCGCCTTGCGGCAGGCGGCCGCCAGATCCTCGTCGAACACGACGACCTCGTGCGGCCCGAAGATCTCCACGAGATGCGGCGAGGGCAGCGCCGCCACCGGCACGCCCGAGGCCAGGGCCTCGAGCACGACGAGACCGAAGGTGTCGAGCAGGCTGGGAAAGACGAAGACGTCGGCCTCGGCGTAGCAGCGGGCCAGCTCCGCGCCCTGCTTGTTGCCGAGATAGACCGCGTCCGGGAAGCGCTGCCTGAGCGTCGCCAGCTGAGGTCCGTCGCCGACAACCACCTTGGTGCCCTGCGTCGGCACCTTGAGGAACGCCTCGATGTTCTTCTCGTCGGCGACGCGGCCGACATACATGTGGATCGGCCGGGGATACTGCGTCCACGTCTTGGGCTGCGGATGATAGGTGTCGCTGTCGACGCCGCGCTGCCAGATGCGCAGATTGCGGAAGCCGTGCCGCTGCAGCTCCTCGGCGAGCGACCGCGAGGGCACCAGCACCGGCGCGCTGCGGCCGTGGAACATCCGCATGTAGCCGTAGAGCAGGCCCTCGGGGATGCCGTGGCGGATCCTGGCGTACTCGGGAAAGCGCGTGTGGAAGGCGGTGGCGAAGCGCATGCCGTGGCGCCAGCACCAGAATCGCGTGCACAGCCCGAGCAGGCCCTGGGTGGCGATATGGACGAACTCCGGCTTGAACTCGCGCATCAGGCGCGCGAGCCTGGGATACCAGGCGAAGACGATGGGATCCTCGCGGTACCACGGCAGCGGAATGCTGCCGAACTCGTCGGGCGTCAGCAGCAGGACCTCGTGGCCCATGGCACGCAGCTGGCGCACCGTGGCGTCCAGGGTGCGGGCGATGCCGTTGAGTTGGGGGAACCAGCAATCCGTCGCGATGGCGATACGCATCGCGGTCGCCTAACAGATATCGCCCACGACATGAAGCCCGATCGCAGCGCGGCCGGGGCCGTAACATCGCGTAATATTGCGTTTCCTCGCGACCCTTGGTCGCGGCCGGCCGTTGGCAGGAGCGTCCTGTTTCCGCTACAAGCGCGCGGTCCGTCCGTGCCCCACCCCGTCAGGCAATGTCATCCAACACCGATCTGCCCCGCCTGGGCGACGAGCCGCTCACCGTCGCCTGCGTCTATCGCTCCGGTGGACGGCTCTACTCGACACGCTACGTCGAGGTTCTGCGCAACATGGTGAAGCGCAATCTCAGCCTGCCGCATCGCTTCGTCTGCCTCACCGACGTCGAGGACGCGCCCTGCGAGCGCATCCCGCTGATCGCCAACTGGCCGGGCTTCTACAGCAAGATCGAGCTGTACCGCCCGGGCCTGTTCAAGGGCCCGGTGCTGTACTTCGACCTCGACACGGTGATCCACGGCAGCATCGACGCGCTGGCGCTGAAGGCGATGCAGTCGCCGTTCGGTTGCACCAGCGATCCCAAGGGCGGCCACTTCAACAGCTCCGTGGTGTCCTTCACCGTCGATTGCTCCCCGGTGTTCGAGGCGTTCAGCAAGACCGGCGCATGGATTCAGAAATGGCACCATCATGTCTGGTTCACGCTGCGCCGGGTCGGCCTCGACGGCCTGATCGCGCTGGGCAGCAGCTACGGCGACCAGGGCTTCACCGAGGCGGTTCTGCATCAGCGCGGCGTGCCCGTCGTCCACCTCGACACCGCGTTGCCGGGGGTGATCTCGGTCTACAACTACGACGGAGGGAAGTCGGGCGAGCCGGCCGGCAGCGTCTGCCTGATGATGGGCCGGCCCAAGCCGCACGAGATCGCCGCCGGCTGGGTTCCCCGGCACTGGCACTGAGGCGGCGTGCGATGGGCGCGATGCTGACGGTGGCCAGCGTATTCAAGTCGGGCGGCGACTACTTCCCGAAATACGTGCGCGTGCTGCGCGACGCGGTGCGCCGCCACCTGCCGATCGAGCATCGCTTCGTCTGCCTCACCGACGTCGAGGTGGCCTGCGAGCGCATTCCGCTGGCCCATGGCTGGCCGAGCTTCTACAGCAAGATCGAGGTGTTCCGGCCCGGCCTGTTCGAAGGGCCCGTGCTCTATCTCGACCTCGACACGGTGATCTGCGGCGATCTGAGCGATGTCGCGCGGCTCACCGGCGAGGTCGGCTTCGCGGCAGTCACCGATCCGTGGGACGGTCACTTCAACAGCAGCGTCATGGCCTTCACCATGGACTGCTCGTTCATCTACCGCGAGTTCGCCTCGCGCGCCGAGCACTACCAGCGCGTCCATCGCCGTGGCGGCAGCAGCTACGGCGACCAGGGCTTCACCGAGCGCCGCCTGCGCGAACGCGATGTCACCATCGAGTACGTCAACCGCCTGCTGCCCGGGCAGGTGATCAACCATTTCGACATCGGCGAATACGGCATGCCCGTCGATGACGCGCGGATCTGCATGATGATGACCCGCCCGAAGCCGCACGAGGTCGAGGGCTGGGTGTCGAAGCATTGGTACTGAGCATGGCCCGCGCCAGCCTGGGCACCGCCCCGCTCACCGTCGCCTGCGTCCTGCGCCGTGGCGGGTTGTACTGGGGCAAGCGCGAAGGGCCGTTCTTCGCCAAGTACGTGCACGTCCTGCGCGACGCGGTCGCCGCGCATCTGAGCCTGCCGCACCGCTTCGTCTGCCTGTCGGACAGCCCCGTGTCCTGCGATCACGTGGGCATGCGCGATTTCTGGCCCGGCGCCTGGGCGAAGATCGAGCTGTTCCGGCCCGGCCTGTTCGACGGGCCGGTGCTGTATCTCGACCTCGACACCGTGGTGCTGGGGCAGCTCGACGAGCTGGCCCGCGCGGCGCTCGACGGCGAGTTCGGCGCCGTGCGCCATCGCCAGGGCGGCCTCGACGCCGCGGTGATGGCGTGGCGGGTCGATTGCTCGTTCATCCATCGCCGCCACGCCTGGCTGCCGGAATATTGGCGCTACCGCCACCGCGCCGTCGGTCCGCGCGGCTTCATCGAGGCCTCGCTCGCCCGCCGCGGGCTCGCCTGGCGCGCGATCGACGAGGCGCTGCCCGGCGCCGTGATCGACTATGCCGACCTCGCCGCGGGCGGTGTCATCGCACCGCCGGCGCGGCTGTGCGTCTTCCATGGCCGGCCGCGTCCGCATGAGCTCGAGCGCGCGCAGTTCGCGCACTGGGATCGGGCGCGCCTCGATTGACCCCTCCGAAGCTCCTCTCTAAGAAGTAGCCCGCATGAGTTCGCTCTACGTCGCCGTGTCGATGCGCAAGAACGGGCCGCAAGAGCCCATCACCGGCATCCCCAGGGTCGAGCACGAGATCGCCCGCGAGCTGGTGGCGCGCGGCGGCCATGTCCTGCGCTACGATACCCTGCTCGGCCGCTTCCGCGTCGCCGCCCTCGACAGCGGGCGCGGCCGGCGGCCGGCCGCGAAGGCGCCGCCCGCCATGCATGCCGGCGACACGATATTCGTGCCGGCGATCTTGTGGCGGCAGCGTCCCATCGACGACCTGATCCGCAAGCGGCGGGCGGGCAAGCTGCGGCTGGGCGTCTATGTCCACGACATCATGCCGATCCGCCGGCCCGAGCTCGTCAGCAACGAGAACGGCGCCGCCGATTTCCGCCGCTTCATCGACGCCATGGTTTCCTGCGCGGACTGGTTGTGCGTCAGCTCGCGCTTCGTCGGGCAGGATCTGGCGGCTTATGTCCGCGAGACCGGCAAGCGCGACATCCCGGTGCACCACGTGCCGCTGTGCGCCGACCTCAAGGACAGGGTCGAGGCCGAATCCACCCGCCGTCTGCGCGGACTCGAGCTGCCCGAGGACGGCTATGCCCTGTACGTCTCGACGCTCAATCCACGCAAGAACCACGTTGGCATGTACTGGCTGTGGCGCCGTCTCGTCGCCGAGCTGGGCGACAGGACGCCGCCGCTGGTGCTGGCCGGGCAGCGCGGCTGGAACGACCGCGACGTCTTCGACCTGATGTCGCGCGACCGCGAGATGTGGGGCCGGCATATCCGCTTCGTCGACGGCCCGTCGGATGCTGAGCTGGTCCACCTCTACCGCCACTGCGCCTTCACCGTGTTCCCCTCGCACCACGAGGGCTGGGGCCTGCCGATCACCGAGTCGCTGTCGTTCGGCAAGCCCTGCGTCGCCGCCGACAACACCTCGCTGCGCGAGGCGGGACAGGGGCTGGCGACGCATCTGGACGACCTCGACGGGCCCGGCTGGCTGGCGGCGATCAAGCGCCTCGCGCTCGATGCCGAGTACCGCCGCGACTGCTCGGCGCTGATCGCCGCGCGCTACCAGCCCCGCACCTGGCACAATGTCGGCGAGGAGATCTTCCGGCTGGCGAAGTCGCCGGCATAGAGCGACGAGCGGGCAGTCAAGCGCAACTGTCATCCCGAGCGCAGCGAGGGATCCAGGCAGCTTCCCTGGATCCCTCGCTGCGCTCGGGATGACAGGGCGAATCTGATCTTGGGCGCGTCGCCCTAGCCGACCTGGTAGATCCGGCCGTCCTCGATGTGCAGGCGGCGGGTGGCGACGTCGAAGATGCGTTCGTCGTGGGTCGACAGCAGCACGGCGCAGCGCACCTTCAGCGCCAGCTCGCGCAGCTGGTCGACGACGATGCGCCCGGCAAGGCGATCGAGCGCCGAGGTCGGTTCGTCGGCGATGATCAGGTCCGGCAGGCCGATCAGCATGCGTGCCACCGCGACGCGCTGCTGCTGGCCGCCCGACAGCTCGTCCGGCCATGCGTCGGCCTTGTCGCCCAGGCCGAGCAGCGACAGCAGATGGCGCGCGCGCGTCTCGTCCCATCCGGCATGGGTCAGCGGCGTCATGGCGACGCCGGCGACGACGTTCTGCAGCACGTTGAGCGAGGCCAGCAGGTTGCGGCGCTGGAACAGGAAGCGCAGCCGGCCGCGGATCGCCTCGATATCGGCCGGCGTGGCGTTCACCATGTCGTAGCCCAGCACGCGCACCTGCCCTTCGGTCGGCCGGCGCATGGTGCCGAGGATGGTCAGCAGCGTCGTCTTGCCCGAGCCCGACGGGCCGGTGACGATGACGATCTCGCCCTCGCGAACCTCCATGTCGATGTCGAACAGCACATCCACCTTGCGCGGGCCGGTGCCGTATGAATGGTTCAGGCCGCGCGCCTCGACCACGACGGCGCGCTCTTCGTCCGATGTGGGGGTATTCGCCATGACGGTCAGTCGAACAGCATGACGGGGTCGACCTTGTTCAGCCGGCGCAGCGCGAAGACGCTGGAGGCCAGGGTCATGATGACGGCGGCGACCAGCGCCAGCGACAGCTCGCGGATGCCCAGCGACAGGCCCAGCCGCGTGGCGCTCTCGGCCGCGGCGTAGATGCCCCAGGAGATCGCCGAGCCCAGGATCAGCGACGGCAGGATGACGCAGACGCCGATCTGGATGACGACGGAGAGAAAGAACCAGCGGTCGTAGCCGAAGCACTTCAGGATGGCGTATTCCGGCAGGTAGGAGCGGATGATCTGGTACTTGGCGTAGTAGATGAACACCATGCCGATGGCGACGCCGAGGAAGAAGCCGAGGTTGGTGACGTAGCCGATCGGCGTGTCGCGCGACCAGAAGGCGCGCTCGCGCTCGATGAACTCGTGCTTGAGGAAGACATCGGCGCGCCGGCCCAGGCTTCGCCGCAGGTCGCTGACGACGTCGCCGACATCGGTGCCCGGCACGAGGTCGACGGCGATGAAGGCCGGCCGGTCGAGCTGGTAGCCGAATATCTCCGACAGCGTGAAGTCCGAGGTGATCAGCGAGCCGTCGTTGAGGATGTTCGGACCGAGGGCATAGGTGCCGACGGCGAACATCTGGCGGTAGAGCTGCTGCGCGTCGCGCGGGCCCAGCACCACCGTCTCGTCGCTGCGCGCGATGCGCTCGACCAGATCGCCATAGACCGGCCGCGACATGCGGTCGAACAGCAGACGGCGCGGAATGCGCAGCTTGTGCAGGCTCTCGGTCAGGCCGGGCACTTCGACCGCCGGCTGCTCGACATCGATGCCGTAGTAGAGAATCTGGCGCGGCGAACGCATGCCCTCGTGCAGGATCGACATGTTGCCGAAATGCAGCATCTTGGTGGCGCGCACCCTGGGATGCGCCGCCACCGCATCGACCACGTCGACCGGCACATAGGTGAAGAGCTGCAGCGACTGGAAGCCCGCCGAGGCGACCACCAGGTCGCCCTTCACGGCGCGATGCACGCGCACCGAGGACTCGTAGATGGCGTTCTCGATGCCGAGTTGGGCGAAGATCACGATGATGCTGGCGGTGACGCCGGCGAGCGCCAGCAAGGCGCTGGTGCGCTGGCGGCGCAACTGCTGCACCCCCAGCGGCAGCTTGGCCGAGATCAGCACGGCGCGGCGGAACTCCGACCAGGCCTGGCGCGATCGCGCGGGCAGGTCCGCCCCAAACGACCACAGCCGGCCAGCGAGGCCGGACGGCGGCCGGAAGAAGGGGATCGCGACCATCAGTACAGCGTGACGCGCACTTCGCGGCCGATGACCTGCGGAATGCGGTCGGTCTCGACGAACTCGACCTCGACCTGCACGACGCGCGCGTCCATCGGCGTGGCGCCCTCCGGGTCGGGCCGGCGCAGGCGATTGACCGAGGGCACGACGCGCGAGACCCGGCCCTTGTAGGGCTCGTCGCGGCCGCGCAGCTTGATGTCGGCCCGGCCGCCGACATGGACACGGTCGAGCTGCACCTCGTCGACGTCGGCCAGAACGCGCAGCTGCGCGAGGTCGACGACCTTGGCGACGCCCTGGCCGCCGACGACCTCGCCCTGCCGGGCGTAGATCTGCAGCACGATGCCGCTGATCGGCGAGCGGATCAGCGAATTCTCGCGCTGGCTGCGCAGCTGCTCGACCTCGGCGTCGGCGATCGCCAGCTCGGCGGCCGCGGTCTGCAGGTCGGTCTCCAGCGCCGCGCGCATGGTCGACAGCTTGCGCTGCTCCTGCTCGACCTTGGCCTGGGCGGTCTCGATGTCGATCTGCTTGATCTCGGGCAGGAGCGCGCTGCGCTGGATCTCGATCTGCAGGCGCCTGGCGCTGAGCTCGGCGAGCCGGATCGCCTGTTCCTGGCCGGCGAGCTCCTTGGTGCGCGGGCCGCTGCGCAGCGACTCGTATTTCTGCCGCGCAAGCTCGCGGCGCGCCTCCGAGATCTTAAGCGAGCGGCCGACGCTCTCGTAGCCGCGCAGCACCGCCACCACGTCGCCGGCCTTCACCGCCTGGCCATCCTGCACGCGCAGCTCCATGAGGACATCGCCCGAGGCGGTGCCCAGGCGCACGGTGGCGTTCGGCACGTCGGTATAGCCGCGCACGATCAGCGGCGGGCGATCGCCGGCGTCGGCCCGGCTCTGGGTGAGCGCCGGGGACGAGGCGCCCGCGACGACGACGAGCGCGGCAATGGCGGGCGCGAGCCAGGCGGCGGCGAAGGAGGTTGGACGATTCGTCATGGCCGATCCGGCGGCGAGCCGCCGGCCTGTTACGGGATGGTCGCGGGCCGCAGGCCGAAGTTGAACAAGGTGCCGAAGACAGACAGCACCTTGTTGGCCTCGTAAAGCGGCGAATTCGAGACGTAGACCACGTCGCGCGGATGCATGGGAAATTGCTGCGCGACGAAGACCGACGCCGGCTTGGCGAAGTCGAGGCGATAGACCACCGGCCGGTCGAGGGGCCTGACGAAGGCCGAGGAATCCTGCGGTCGGAACACGAACACGCCGGTCTTGTTGGCGCGCTCGTCGCTCAACCCGCCGACCTCGCCCAGCGCCTCGAGCAGCGAGACCTTGGTGCGGTTGATCTCGATGTTGCCGCTCTTGAGCACCGCGCCCAGCGCGGTGAAGGCCTTGATGTTGGTGCTGACCACCAGCGTGTCGTCACGCTGAAGCATGATGTCGCCGCCGGCCAGCAGGTCGCTCATCGGGATGCGATACTCGACGCCGCGGCGCTTGAGCACCACCTCGTGCTGGTTGGGCGCGCGCGTCGTGCCGCCGGCACGGTTGATGGCGTCGACCAGCGTCTTGGCTCCCTCGAGCAGCGAGTACCGGCCGGGCTGCTTGACGTCGCCGGAGACGGCGTAGGTGTTGGAGCGGTCGACGGCCAGCTCGACCACGACCTGCGGCTGGTAGGCGCGGCCGGTCAGCTTGGCGACGATGCGCTGCTCGACGGTCTGCAGGCCGACGCCGGCGACGGGCACATTGCCGGCATAGGGAACGCTGATCGTGCCGTTCTCGGCCACGCGCAGCAGGCCGACCTCCGAGCCGCCCTTCTGCAGCGGCGCGTAGATGCTGCCGTCGTACGGCTCGAAGATGCGCACACGCAGCACGTCGCCCGGGGCGACGATGATGGCCGGCACGGCGCCGCGCTGCGGCCGGGCCGCGCTCACCGCCGGCGCGGTCGGCGCCCTGACGATGGCGTCGATGGTCTGCGGCGTCAGATCGTAGATGTCGAACGGCAGGTTGAGCGGATTGCCCGGGACCACCGCGTTCATGTCGGGTCCGGAGGCCGGAATCGTGTCGTCGCCGCACGCCGCCAGCAAAGCGGCCAGCGCCAGGGCAACGATGCGGCTGGTCCGGCTTCCTGCTCGTGTCGACGGCACCCGGTATCTCCCTTGATCCCCTGCGTATTCAGACCGACCGCCGCCGCATGGCAACCGAAAAATCGCCCTCGCGGCGCCGGCCGGCCGCTTCGCACCCATCAGGAGCCACCACCGCGCACATGCGCCACCGCCTCGTCGCGCGAGTCGAAGATGTGCAGGAACATGGCGAAGCCGCTGACCGTCAGCGTCTCTGCGATTTCCGCCGGTACGCACGCGAAGGCGACGCGCGCCTGCGCGGCCTCCGCCCGGCGCACTGCGGCCACGATCAGCCGCACGCCGGCGGCGCTGATGTAGCTCAGATCGGCGAGATCGTATACGACGCCCTGGCCGCGCTGGATGGGCGCCAGCAGCGCATGCTCGATGGTCGAGACCGTGGCCGAGTCCAATCGGCCGGCGACGGCCGCCAGGCTGGCGCCGCCATCGCCCAGCCGGGTCACCTCGACCCTGACCGGCGGCGGGCTCATGCCGCCGCCCCGCCGCTGCTGGCTGCCCGCGCCCGCTGCTCGCGCCAGCCGCCCACGACGTCGACGTCGCGCCACTTGATGTCGCGGCCGCTGAGCGCGTGGATGGCGATCGGCAGCATCAGCGTCTCGCGCAGCATGATGCAAGGTATCTGCCGCCACGACCGGTGCAGGCCGCGGCCCGACAGGAACAACAGCTCGGCGCCGATCCAAATTCCCCAGTGAAGCACCACGATGGCGGCGATGCCGCCGACCGAGAGCCAGTCGAGCCAGGCCGGCAGGAAGGCCGGTCCGGCAATCAGGGCGGCGACCATCGAGACCGTGCCGCTCAGCAGCGGCTCGAGGATCACCGTCACCGGCACCATCAGCCAGCGCAGGCGCGCCCAGCGCACCTGGCGGCCCCAGATGTCGCTCCAGCGCCGGTACGGCCTGGGGTACGCCGGCACCACATCGGCGACCGTGGTGCGCAGCCCGGCGTCCCTGACCGCGGCGAGCAGCGAGAAATCCTCGGCGATCTCGCGCGAGAGGGCATCGACTCCGCCGATCCTCTCGAACGCGGCGCGGGAAAACAGAAGGATGCCGCCGCAGGCGGCCTGGATGCCGAGCTTGTCGAGCGCGAAGATCATGCGCGCGGTGTAGCCGTTGAGCATCGTGCACTCGGCCTCGGCGGCCCAGTTGCGCGCGCCGCGCGGCGGCTTGAGGCCCTGCACCAGGCCGGTACGCTCGTTGATCATGGCGCCCATGGCGCGCAGCTCGTCGACCCGCAGCAGGCTGCCGCTGTCCATGACGATGATCAGCGGTCGGCTCGCCGTTTCCAGCCCCTTGGCAATGTTGTTGACCTTGGGATTGAACGAGACCGTGGCCCGGCCGACCAGCAGCGGCGGCGGCTCGCCGGTCAGGTAGGTCCAGTGCAGGGTCACCCGCTCGGCGGCGGGATCATCGTATTCCTCAACGCAGATAAGTACTTCGGCGCCGGCCTTGGCCAAGTCCACCAGCGCGGCGACATAGGCCGCGGACGCGTCGCCATCGCCGACCATCGGCGCGACGATGGTGAAGGATGAGGCGGGCGGCAGCTCCCCGGCCGGCCTGCGGTGGCGCACCAGAGCCAGCAGATGGGTCGCGACATGCCAGCCGGTCGCCACGCACCACAAGATGGCGGCGATCGTCACGCTGAGGCCGGTGGCGGTCATGAGGGAGAACGCGGGAGGATCGGGATGGGGTGGTGGCGACGCCTCAGGCGCGGCCGCCGCGGGCCGACGGGGGGCGGACCGATGGGCGATGGTCCGTCCAGTCCAGCCGCCACCACGGCCGGCGCGGCGCATCGGGGTCCATCAGCGCCCGCCAGCCGGGCTCGGGCTTGTATGTCCCGAAGACGCGGTCCCACCAGTCGACGCTGATGCCGTAATTGTGCCCGGGCTGGTTGCGCTTGTGGTGAACGAAGTGGACCGGAGTATTCGACTGCCAGGGCAGCAGTCGCGGATCCTCGTGCTGGGCCTGATGGCACCAGGCGGCGAAGATCGCATGGATCGCCGCGCCTGCCACGGCGGCTCCGGCGAACCAGCCGCCGGTGACGAAGTAGTAGTCGGGCGCCACGAACAGCGCCGCCGCGATCAGCGCGCCGGCCGAATAGTCGCGGAACTCCTGCAGCACGCCCTGTCCCAGGCCTTCCACATGGTGGTCGCCGTGGCGCTTCATCAGGAACCGCCCGACCCAGCGCTTGTGCATGCCGCGATGGATCCAGTACTCGCCGAACGTGCCCAGCACGAAGCCGACGATCAGTCCGGATATGACAAGGCCTGCCTGAAGCATGGCGTCCGGTTGTCCGGTTAGAGAGGTTGAAACGATCTGTTAACAGGTCGCGGCGACATTGTCAGTGTCGCATCGCGTCACAATGCGTGTCTCCCAGCCCATGGGCGGGCCCGGCAGAAGCCGCTGCGATCCGCTGCAACACCTTGTTACAGTGGGGAAATCGCCTGTCAGGATGATCGTGACCTACCGCTACGCTCTCTACGCCGCCCCCGCCCCCCACTCCGCCCTCGCCGACCAGGCCGCCGCCTGGCTGGGACGCGATGCGCTGACCGGGCTGCCACGCCCGCAACCCCTGCCCCTGGCGATGCCGTTCGAGGCGGTGGTGGCGATCACCCGCGAGGCCGACCGCTACGGCTTCCATGGCACGCTCAAGCCGCCTTTCCGGCTGCCCGAGGGCCGGCACGAGGCCGAACTGGTCGCGGCGCTGGAGGCCTACGGCGCGCGCACGGCGCCGGTCGATCTGGGAAAGCTGTCGGTACAGGACCTCTCCGGATTCATCGCGCTGCGGCCGGTAGCTACCCCGCCCGCCCTGACGGCGCTGGCCGCCGACATCGTCGGGGCCTTCGACGGCTTTCGCCGGCCGCCCGACCCGGCCGAGCTGTCGCGCCGCCGGTCACACGGGCTGACGCCTGCGCAGGAGGCCAACCTGGCGCGCTGGGGCTATCCCTACGTGATGGACGATTTCCGGCTGCACTTCACGCTGACCTGCCGCCTGCCGGCGGCTGAGCGCGCGACGCTGATCGACTGGCTGGGACGGTACTTCGCGCCGTCGCTGGTGCAGCCCTTCGTCCTCGACACGCTGTGGCTGTTCGTCGAGCCGGAGCCGGGCGCGCCGTTCCGTCAGGTCAGGGGCTTCGCGCTCACCGGCAGCAACTGACCGATCAGCCGGGCGAAGGCGGTGATCGCATCGGCGAGGTCGCCGTCATTGGCGATCGTCACGACATCGATCCCTTGAGTTGGTGCGCCGACGCGCGCCAGCCGCGCCTCGATCTCGGCCGGCGTCTCGCGCCCACGTGCCGCCAGGCGCGCGCGCAAGGTATCCGTCGAGGCCGTGATCTCGCACACAGTCAGGCCGATGTAGCGCCGCCGCGCCTCGTCGAGCACCTGGCGCGAGACATTGGCGACGACGACGCGTCCGCGGGCCAGGTCGTCGTCCATGCGCCGCGGCAGGCCGTAGCGCAGCCCGTTGGCCGGCCAGTGCATGGTGAAGGCCCCTGCCTCGCTCAGCGCGGCGAACTGCGGGGTCGTGGCGGCGATGTGGTCCTCGCCGCCCGAGCCGTCCGGCCGGGTGATCACGCGCCGCACGAAGACCACGAGCGGGTCGGCCGCGAACGCCGCCCGCGCGCCGTCGAGCACGCTGTCCTTGCCGACCCCGCTCGCGCCGACCACGAGCACGAGCCGCCTGCCGTCAGGCATCCGCGGTCAGGCGCGAGGCCCAGCCACGGAACTCGGCGAGCCCGGGCGTCGGCTTGTCCTTCACCTTGGCGAGGTCGTCGTAGCGGCGCAGCTTCACCGCGTCGGCGGCATGGGGGCTTGCCATGAATGCCTTGGCTTGCGCCGCGTCGAAGGGCCCGCCCTGCACCTGAAGCGAAACCTTTGAGCCCTGCGACAGCGAGTCCCAGTAGCCGGCCTCGGCGAAGCACAGATAGCGCTTGGCATCGACATGCAGGCGCACCGGCTCGGCCACCGCCTTGCCGAAAACCTGCTCGAGCACCAGCGCGCCCGACGCCTCGTGGCGCGCGTCGATGCCCTTCTCGGCCAGGCCCTCGTCGCCCTTGCCGACGAGGTGGCCGATGTCGTGCATCAGCGCGGCGATCACCAGCGAGGCCGGATCGCCCGCCTCGACGGCGAGCTGCGCCGATTGCAGCGCGTGAGCAAGCTGCGAGATGCGCTCGCCGCCATAGGCCGAGCCGCCCCGCTTCTCGAGCAGCTGAAACAGCCCGTCGACCGTGTACCTCATGCGATCCTCCGCCCCTCGCGCCAGACCGCACGCACCACCGGCTGGCCCCCGATCACCGCCACGCGCACCAGATCGGCGCGCCGCCCCTCGACGATCGCGCCGCGATCGTCCAGTCCGACCGCCTCGGCGGGCGTCTGCGACACCGTGCGCACCGTCTTCGCCAGGCCCATCTCCGGCAGGTCGCGCGCCAGCTGGAACGCCGATTCGAGCAGGCTCACCGGCACGTAGTCCGACGAGACGATGTCGAGCAGGCCCTGCGCCGCGAGCGTACCGGCCGAGATGTTGCCGGAGTGCGAGCCGCCACGCACCAGGTTGGGGCCGCCCATCACCACCTTCATGCCGCCCTCGCGCGACAGGCGCGCCGCCTCGATCGTAGTCGGGAACTCGGCCACCACCATGCCGTCGGCCACCGCCTCGGCGACATGCGCCGGCGTCGCGTCGTCGTGGCTGGCGAGCGGAATGTCGCGCGCCCTGCACATCGCTACCATGCCGCGCCGGTTGGGCGCGCTCCAGCGCTCGCAGCGTTCCTTCTGGGTGGCGATGTAGGCGTCGAGCTCCCTGTCGGTGAACTGGAACTTGCCCTTGTAGTACTCGCGAAACTTGTCCTCGCGGGTGAACTGGCGCTGGCCCGGCGTGTGGTCCATCACCGAGCACAGCTTCACGGTGGGATCGTCGATCAGCCGCGCGATGCGCTCGAGCACCGAGGGGTAGCTGGTCTCGCAGCGCAGGTGGAACAGGTGATCGGCGCGGAACATGTCGCCCGCGCGCGCCGCCTTCACCGCCGCCAGCATCTCGTCGAGGGCTGCGATGCGAATATCGTCGTCGCCGCGCACCGTGCCCATGCCGACGGCGTCGAACACCGTGGTGATGCCGGCCGCCGCGATCTGCCCGTCATGCGCCAGCACCGCCGAGACGCCGGGCCAGCGCACGCCCGGCCGCGGCGCGAAGTGGCGCTCCATGTTGTCGGTATGCAGCTCGACGAGGCCCGGCAGCAGATAGTCGCCGTCAAAGCTCTCGCCGCTGCGCGCGGCGCCCGTCGCGATCTCGGCGATGCGTCCGTCGCGCACGACGACACTGCCCTCGATCACCGCATCGGGGCCGACCACCCTGGCACCGCTGAGGATCATCTCGGCCATTACGCAGCCTCCGCCACTGAAGTCCCCGGTTGCAGCTCGAAGATCCGGCTCGCCACCGCCTCGCGCGCCACCGGATCGTGCAGGATCGCCAGGATCGCCGCCGCGCCGGCGTCGCGCGCCTCGCGAATGAGCGCGATCACCACGGTGCGGTTGGCGTCGTCGAGCGACGCGGTCGGCTCGTCGAGCAGCAGGATCGGGAAGCCGGCGGCGAAGACGCGCGCGATGTTGACGCGCTGCTGCTCGCCGCCGGAGAAGGTCGCCGGCGGCAGGTCGAACAGCCGGTGCGGGATGTTGAGCCGCTCCAGCATCGCCTCGGCCTTGCCGCGCGCCACGTCGGCATCGACGCCGCGCGCCAGCATCGGCTCGGCCACCACGTCGCGCGTCGAGACGCGCGGGATCACGCGCAGGAACTGGCTGACATAGCCGATCGTGTCGCGGCGCAGGCTCGCGACGTAGCGCGGCCCGGCCGACGCCATGTCGATCTCGGTGCTCCTGTCGCGGATCACCAGGCTGCCGCAATCGGCGCCGTAGTTGCCGTAGACGCAGCGCATCAGGCTGCTCTTGCCGGCGCCGGAGGGACCACGCAGCACGACGCACTCGCCGGCGTGCACGTCGAGATCGACGCCGCGCAAGGCGTCGAGCCGGATGCCGCCGCGCAGATGCAGGGTGAAGCTCTTGCGCAGGCCGCGGATGGAGATGGCGGGAAGTTGACTACTCATGAGTCGGACTCGATGGCTTGGGAGCTTCCCTTCCCCCGGAGGGGGAAGGTGCCCGGAGGGCGGATGGGGGATGTCGAAGACAAACGCAAGAGTCCGTCTTCGACATCCCCCTTCCGGCGCTGCGCGCCACCTTCCCCCTCCGGGGGAAGGTATGAGTTGTGATCATCGTCATACCGTCAGCACCGAGGACACCAGCAGCTGCGTGTAGGGCTCCTGCGGATCGTCGAGCAGGCGATCGGTGAGCCCGCTTTCGACCAGCCGGCCCTCGCGCATCACGATCAGCCGGTCGGCGAGCAGGCGCGCAACACCGAGATCGTGCGTCACGATGATCGCCGAGACGCCGACATCGCGCACCAGGCGGCGCAGCAGGTCGAGCAGGCGCGCCTGCACCGAGACGTCGAGGCCGCCGGTCGGCTCGTCCATCAGCACCACACGGGGATGGGTCACGAGATTGCGCGCGATCTGCAAGCGCTGCTGCATGCCGCCGGAGAAGGCGCGCGGCTTGTCGTCGACGCGCGCGGCGTCGATCTCGACCTGGCGCAGCCAGTCGAGCGCCGTGTCGCGCAGATTGCCGTAGTGGCGCTGGCCCAGCGCCATCAGGCGCTCGCCGACATTGCCGCCGGCGCTGACGTCGAGGCGCAGCCCGTCGCGCGGGTTCTGGTGCACGAAGCCCCATTCGGTGCGCAGCAGACGGCGCCGGTCGGCCTCGCTCAGCGCCAGCATGTCGACCTCGCGGCCATCACCCGTGCGATAGAGCACCTCGCCGATGTCCGCCGGCATGCGACCGCCGAGGCAGTTCAGCAGGGTCGTCTTGCCCGAGCCGGATTCGCCGACGATGCCCAGCACCTCGCCGGGCCACAGCTCGAGCGAAACCTCGCGCACGGCGGCGCGCAGGCCGAAGCGCTTGGTGAGGTTCTTCACCTCGAGGATCGGCGTTTCGCTCATTCGCCGGCCTCCACAGCGGCGACGTAGGACTCGGGCGCGCCCGTGCCCTGATGGCCAGCGTTGCGGCGCTGCTCGCAGTGGTCGGTGTCGGAGCACACGAACATGTGCCCGCCCCTGTCGTCGGTGATGATCTCGTCGAGGAAGGAGTCGTCGGCGCCGCACAGCGCGCAGGGCTGGTCCCACTTCTCGACCTGGAAGGGATAGTCCTCGAAGTCGAGCGACTTCACCGGCGTATAGGGCGGCACGGCGTAGATGCGCTTCTCGCGGCCGGCGCCGAAGAGCTGCAAGGCCAGCATCTGGTCCATCTTCGGATTGTCGAACTTCGGGATTGGCGACGGACGCATCAGGTAGCGGCCATTGACCATAACGGGATAGTCGTAGGCCGTCTCGATGCGACCGAAGCGCACGATATCCTCGTAGAGCTTCACGTGCATGGCACCGTACTCGGCCAGCGCGTGCATCTTGCGCGTCTCCGATTCGCGCGGCTCCAGCCAGCGCAGCGGCTCGGGGATCGGTACCTGGTAAACCAGGATCTGGCCTTCGACCAGCTTGGTCTCGGGGATGCGGTGGCGCGTCTGCACGATGGTGGCATCGGGCGTGCGCTCCGTCGTCGCCACGCCGGTCATGCGGCGGAAGAACGAGCGGATGCTGACGGCGTTGGTCGTGTCGTCGGCGCCCTGGTCGATCACCTTCAGCGTGTCGGACGGGCCGATCACCGCGGCGGTGATCTGGATGCCGCCGGTGCCCCAGCCGTAGCTCAGCGGCATCTCGCGGCTGCCGAACGGGATCTGGTGGCCAGGGATCGCGACGGCCTTGAGGATCGCGCGGCGCAGCATCCGCTTGGTCTGCTCGTCGAGGAAGGCGAAGTTGTAGCCCTCGTCGACCGTGGCGTTGGTCGGGCCGGCGTTCATGGGCACCGCCCCCCTGATACCTTCCCCCGGAGAGGGAAGGTGGCGCGCGCAGCGCGACGGAAGGGGGATGCCTCAACGAAACGGGTGTCCGTCTTCAACGTCCCCCTTCCGCCCTTCGGGCACCTTCCCCCTCCGGGGGAAGGAGAGACCCGAGCAAATCGGCCATAGGCGATCGCGCTGCCTGCAAAGCGGGGGAAGGTATTCGCCTTGGCGCGGCTCATTCCGCGGCCTCCTTCAGCGCCGTCTGCTTCGCCGCTTCGGCGTCGCGGCGCATGGCGCGCACGACGTTGAGCTCGGACTGGAAGTCGACGTAGTGCGGCAGCTTGAGGTGCTGCACGAAGCCCTGCGCCTCGACGTTGTCGCTGTGATAGAGCACGAACTCGATGTCGTTGGGCGGCGCATCCGTTGATTCGCCGAGCTCCTGCGCGCGCAGGGCGCGATCGACCAGCGCCATGCCCATCGCCTTGCGCTCGCCGTGGCCGAAGCTCACGCCATAGCCGCGGGTGAATTGCGGCGGCTCGTTCTTCGAGCCGGCGAACTGGTTGACCATCTGGCACTCGGTGAGCTCGATGTCGCCGATGTCGACGGCGAAGCCCAGCTCGGGCGGCACCATCTCGACCGAGACCGTGCCGTGGCGGATCTCGCCGGCGAAGGGATGGGTGCGGCCGTAGCCGCGCTGCGTGGCGTAGCCCATCGCAAGCACGAAGCCCTCGTCGCCGCGCGCCAGGTTCTGCAGCCTCATGGCGCGCGGAGCGGGGAAGCGCAGCGGCTCGCGCGTCAGGTCGGGCGGCGCCGGATCGCCCGGCGAGGGCCGCTCGATCTCGATAATGTCTTCCCGGTTGAGCACGTCGATCACCCCGGGCAGACGCGTTTCCTCCGGCGGCGCAGCGGACGGCGCCGGCGCCGGCTCGCCCTCGGCCATCAACGCGAAGTCGAGCAGGCGATGGGTGTAGTCGAAGGTCGAGCCGAGGATCTGGCCACCCGGGATGTCCTTGAACACCGCCGAGACGCGCCGCCGCACCGTCATCGCCGAGGTGTCGATCGGCAGGGTGGCGCCGAAGCGCGGCAGGGTCGTGCGATAGGCGCGCAGCAGGAAGATCGCCTCGACCTGGTCGCCGCAGGCCTGCTTGAGCGCCAGCGCCGCGAGGTCGGGATCGTAGAGCGAGCCTTCGGTCATGACGCGATCGACCGCCAGCTTCTGCTGCTCGCGGATCTGCGCCACGCTGAGTTCGGGCACGTCGGGATCGCCGCGCCGCGACTCGGCCAGCCAGGCATGCGCGTTGGCGATCGCCCGTTCGCCACCCTTCACGGCTACATACATGTCAGGCCTCCAGGATGGTGGTGCGCGGCAGCGCCGCAAGGCGCGCGCCTGAAGTGAAGAGGATATCGACGCCGCGCGGGAACGCGCCGTTCATCGCGCGACGCTGGGCCGCGAAGGCTTCAGGCAATCCGCCGACATGCAACGCTGCGCGTGTCGCGATCCCCGGTCCGCTGAGCCTCCAGCCGCCTTCGCTTGCGAGCACCGGCACCTGCACGATCAGCGTCGCGCCACGTTGCGGCTCCTCGTCGGTACCCCAGTCGAAGTCATCGAGCGCCGATAGCGAGCCGGCATCGAGCACGACGACGAAGGCGGCGTCTCCAGCCGAGGCGACCAAAGGCGCGCCGGTATGGAAGGCGATCCACGCCGCGGCGCGATCGGCGGCCGCATGCGGCGCCAGCCACACCGGCGTGTCGATGTCGAGCAGGGTCAGGCAGGCCGCCACCGTCGCCGGGTCGAGACCGGCCGGCGGATCCATGCGCATCGTGAGCTCTTCGATGCGGCCGGGTCGCGACATCGCCTCGAGCGTGGCGCGGAACGCGGCCTGGGCGTCGAGCACCGGCTCGGCGAAGCCCGGCGACAGCGCCGCCTGGGTCGGTGTGAGGATCCCGCTCATGAGCCGCGCACCATGGTGAAGAAGTCGACCTTGGTCGCCGCCGCCTTCGACAGCACCTGCCGGCGCGAGGCCTCCTGGCGATCGGCCAGCGGCACGATCACATCGCGCTTCAGGCGCTCGACGAACGGGCCGTCCTGCAGCAGCGCGTCGAGCACGGCGACCAGCTCGGCCTTGCGACGGTCGCGGCCGGCGACATAGCCGACGCCAACCGCGCCACCCTCGACCTGCACGACGCAGCGCGCCACGCTCATCTCGCCGATGTTGAATTGCTGGCCGGCGCCGCCGGCGCGCCCGCGCACCATCGCCAGGCCGGATTCCGCCGGCTTGACCACCCGCCAGCGGGGTCGCGGCGACAGGCCACTCAGCGCCTCTTCCAGCTTCGTCCGCTCGGCTCGCGCCAGCACGGCCAGCCAGGATCTGCGCGCGTCGATCTTTTCCATCTCGACAAAACCCTTACTTGTCTATACAAGTATAGAAGCATGGAACCATGGCCGCAAGGCCTATTGCCCATATCCCCATGAAGGTTGCGTGACATGGCCGTGGATGACGACCCTCGCCCGCTGTGGCGCCGCATCGCCGATACGCTGCGGACCGAGGTCAAGGACGGCGAGTGGAAGCCGGGCGCGCGCCTGCCGGGCGAGTACGCGCTGGCCGAGCGCTTCGGCGTCAACCGCCACACGCTGCGCCAGGCGATCGAGCATCTCGAGGGCCAGGGCGTGCTGCGCGCCGAGCAGGGCCGCGGCATCTTCGTGCCCGACCCGCCGCTCGACTACGCGCTGGGCAAGCGGGCGCGCTTCAGCGAGACCATCGAGCGCTCGCGCCGCGTCGGCGCGCGCGACATGCTGAGCGTGCACAACGTGCGCGCCACGCCCGACATTGCGCTGGCGCTTTCGGTGCCGACCGAGACGCCGCTGCTGCGCCTCGACGCGCGCGCCCTGGTCGACGGCAAGCCGGCCGGCATCGGCAGCCACTACTTTCCCGCCGGGCGCTTCGCGCGCATCGGCGAGGCGTGGCGGGCCGAGCGCTCGGTGACGGCTGCGCTACGCCGCTGCGGCGTGGCCGACTACTCGCGGCGCTGGACGCGCGTCTCGGCGGCGCTGATCACCGCCTCCGACGCGCGCCTGCTCGAGGTCGGCCGCGGCCGCGCCGTGCTGGTCACCGAAGCGGTCAACATCGATCCCGACGGCGTGCCGATCGAATACGGTCACTCGCGCTGGCTGAGCGATGCGATGACCTTCGTGGTCGAATGATGACCCTGTCATTCCGAGCGCAGCGAGGAATCCAGCGAAGACACCTGGATTCCTCGCTGCGCTCGGAATGACAGCGAGGGCTTCCGAGCAGCCTGCCCCTAATGCGTCGCGCCGGCGGCGAGGAGCTCGTCCTGCTCGATGCGGATCGACGTCTCGATGGCGATCCTCAGCGCGGCGACGAGCGTGTCCACCGACATCGACGGCGCGCCGGGATGGCGCGCGGCCTGCTCCGGCAGATAGGGCACGTGGATGAAGCCGGCGCGGAACTTCCGCCGCCCGGTCTCAGCGAGGTGGCGCGCTACGTAGAAGGTGTGGTTGCAGACGAAGGTGCCGGCGCTGTTCGACACCGAGGCCGCGATGCCGGCAGCGCGCACGCGGCGCAGGATCGCCTTGATCGGCAGGGTGCCGAAATACGCCGCCGGGCCGCCCTCGACGCTGGGCCGGTCAATCGGCTGCTCGTCGGCGTTGTCGGGAATGCGCGCGTCGTCGACGTTGATCGCCACGCGTTCGAGCGAGAAGTCGACGCGGCCGCCGGCGAGACCCAGCGCGATCACGATGTCGGGCGACAGCTCGTCGATCAGCGCGCCAAGTTGGGGGCGGATGGCGCGGTAGACGCAGGGCAGGCGCCGCGCGACAACGTCGTGGCCCTCGCAACGCCAGCCGTCGACGCGCCGCGCCGCCTCCCACGACGGGTTGACGGTGTCGTTGTCGAACGGCTCGAAGCCTGTCACCAGAACGCGCTTCACCTGATGTCCTCGCTCGCGGCGAGGACATCAAGCCACGACGCGCCGGCTTACGCCAGTGGCGTGAAGGCGACGCGCTCGCGCCGCGCCAGCTTCGGCACCGCCTCGTCGAGGATCAGCGTCCGGAAGTGCGGCGTCGCGAGGTGCGTCTCGTAGGCCGCCTGGTCGACGAAGAGCTCGTAGAGGAAGAACACGTGGTCGTTGTCCGGCGAGCGATGCGGGCGGAACTGCAGGGTGCCGGGCTCGTTGGCACGGACCGCCGCGGTCATGCGGTCGAGCACGTCGAGAAGAGCATCCACCTCGCCGGGCTTGGCTTCCCAGGTGATGGTGAATGCGACGGTGCCGCAGACCGGCGGCTTGGCATTGTCGAGGGCAGGCATGGCGAACTCCGCTGTGGTTGACGGCGAAGTCATGCGCCGAACGGCGCGGCGATCGTTTCGCCGCTGGCCGAAATACCAGCGCGACGCGCGCAGCATCGGATTCACCCTGTCATCCCGCGCGCAGCGAGGGATCTAGGCCGCTTCCCTGGGTCCCTCGCTGCGCTCGGGATGACAGGAGCGTCCGACCAACCGCTCGATCCTCTACGAATCGAGGACCTGGCGGATCTTGCGCGCCAGCGTGTCGATCCGATAGGGCTTGGCGAGGATCGCGTCGGCGCCACCCTCGACGCCGGCCAGCGTGCCGGGCAGGCCTGACGTGAACAGCACCTTGAGATCGCCGCGGCGCGACAGGGCCTCACGCGCCAGCGCCTGGCCGCTGATGCCGCCGGGCATGGCGAGGTCGGTGAACAGCAGGTCGAACGGCTCGCCGGCGTCGAGCAGCGCCAGCGCGGCGCTGGCCCGGTCGGCCTCCATCGTGGCGTAGCCCAGCTTGCGCAGCTGGACGAGCACGATCTGGCGCACGGCGGCGTTGTCCTCGACCACCAGGATGCGCTCGCGCGCCGCGGGCGTCGATTGCGCCGCGGCCGCCGCCTGCTCGTCGGCGCTGTCCTCAACGACCGCGCGCGGCAGATAGAGCCGCACGCTGGTGCCCCTGCCGACGACACTGTCGACATGGATGTGACCGCCCGATTGCTTGACGAAGCCGAACACCATGCTGAGCCCGAGCCCGGTGCCCCTGCCCGGCTCCTTGGTGGTGAAGAACGGATCGAAGATGCGGCCCATGACTTCCGGCGGGATGCCGGCACCGGTGTCGGTCGCCGTCACCGCGACGTAGTCGCCCGGCGCGAAGCCCGGCATGTCGTGCTGATCGCCCTGCCCCAGCGTCGCGTTGCGCGTCGACAGGGTGAGCCGTCCGCCGTCCGGCATCGCGTCGCGCGCGTTGACCGCGAGATTGACGATCGCCGATTCGAGATTGGGCGCGTCGATATGCACCGGCCACAGATCGGCCGCGCCGTCGAACTCGACGACGATGTTGCCGCCCAGCATGCGGCCGAGCAGGCGCGCGGTGTTGCCCAGCAGGGCGTTGGCGTCGACGGTGCGCGGCTCGAGCGGCTGCTGGCGGGCGAAGGCGAGCAGGCCGCGCACCAGGTCGGCGCCGCGCTGCGCGCCGTGCAGCGCGGCGGCGGCGTGCTCCATCGTGTCCTCGGCGAGATCGGTGCGATCGAGCAGCAGCTCCAGGCTGCTGATCACCAGGCCGAGCAGATTGTTGAAGTCGTGCGCGATGCCGCCGGTAAGCTGGCCGATCGCCTCGAGCCGTTGCGAGCGCTGCACGCGCTCCTCAGCCGCCAGCCGCTCGGTCAGGTCGCGGCCGATGAAGAAGTGCTGGGCATCGACGGCCGACCAGACGCCGGTCCAGTGCAGCGACACCGCCCGACCGTCCTTGTGCATATAGCGACAGTCGAACTGGCGCATGACGCGGCCGCGGCGCGCGGCGCGCATTTCCGCACGGGTAGCTTCGAGATCGTCGGGGTGGATGAAATGGATCGCGCTGCGGCCGGCCATCTCTTCCGGGCCGTAGCCCAGGATCGCCCTGCTGCTGGGGCTGATGCGGATCAGGTCGCCCTGGCTGTTGGCCACCAGGATCAGGTCGAGCGAGGTGGCGAACAGGCCCTCGTTGACCGAGCGCCGGGCCTCTCGGGCACGCGCCTCGGCCAGGCCGGCGAGGTGCGCGTCGCGGTCGAGCGACACGTCGCGCAGGAACACCAGCCCGCCCTTGGCGTGGACATGGCTGCGCAGTTCCAGCCAGGCGCCGGGCCGCGCGCAGCACAGGCTGAAGCCCGCGCTATGCCCTTCAGGCGCGAGCAGCGCCTCGCTGGTCAATCCCAGGACGTGCAGCAGCGGCTGGCCGAGCAGCGCCGGCGCATCGAGCCCGAGCAGGTAGGCCGCCGCGCTGTTGAGATATTGGACGCACCACGCCCGATCGACCGCGACGACACCCTCGTCGATCGCATCGATGATGGTGGTGACTCCAACCTCCATTGTGGAGGCCGGTGCCTGACGTTCGGCGATCGACCAATCGCCCATGTGACGTCCCCTGGCGTCGCCCGGACAGATTCTTCAAAGCCTCAGAGGGGGATCGGAATATGCGGTAACAATTGTCAGGTAGCTGCCAACGTGGCGACACAAGTTTCATTACTTCTGCAAATCAGAACGGTTATCCCCGCTCAACGATCGATTGAGCATATGCTCGCATTATAGCCCGACACAATGCCAAATATGCATGTGTCGAGAGAACATGCGTCGAACTCCTACCACTTCAGGGATTGGCGCAGAGCGGTGACGATGTCGAGATGCCGTTCATGGTCGCCGGCGAAGCGCACCACGAGATGCGTGGCACCGGCATCGGCGAAGCCCTTCAGCCAGGCGGCGGCACCGGCGGCCGAACCGGCGAAGCAGCTCTGGCGCTTGCGCATGATCGCCGCCGCCATGCCGTAGTACTGCTCCAGGTAGGCGTCCATTCGCGCGTTGGCGCGCGCGGCGTCATCGTCGACCGCCAGGGTGACGTAGATCGCGGCGGCGAGGCTCGCCGGGTCGCGGCCGGCCGCCCTGGCGGCGTCCTTCACCTCGGCCCATTGGGGGCCGTATTCGTGCGGTTCCGGGCCGTTGGGGAACCAGCCGTCGTAGAGCCGCCCGCAGCGCTGCCGCGCAGCGGCGACCGAGCCGGGCAGCCAGATCGGCGGACCGCCGGGCCGGTGCGGCGTCGGCCCCAGCACGCTGTCCTTCATCGACCAGCGGCCTTCCCAGGTGACCGGCTTGCCGCTCCACAGGGCCTTGGCCAGCGCGATGCCCTCGACCATGCGCCCGACACGCTTTTCGAACGGCACGCCGGCGGCCACGAACTCGGCGCGAATGTTGGGTACGTCGCTGGCGATGCCGATGCCCAGGATCAGCCGGCCCTCGGCGATACGATCGAGGGTGGCGACCTGCTGCGCCAGCACGACCGGATTGCGCAGGGCCGGCAGCAGCACGGCGGTGCCCAGCTCGGGCTTGCGCGTGCGCGCTGCGACGGCGGCCAGCAGTGTCAACGGGTCGTGGCGGGGCCGCGCCAGCAGCGAGTCGCCGACCCACAGCGAGTCGAAGCCCAGCCGCTCGGCCCGCTCGGCCAGGACCAGCAGCGAGCCGGTCTCGTCCTGGCCCTCCATGACCCGCTCGCGGGTCGGCAGCAGATATCCCAGTTTCGCCATGGGTTCCTCTCTCCCGATCTGGCCCGGATCATGGACTCGTCGCGGCGGCCACGGTACAGGCTTTCGCCATGGCCCGTGCCGCCTTCCTCGACCGCGATGGGGTGCTGAACCAGGCGATCGTCCGCGACGGACGTCCCTACGCGCCGCGCAGGCTCGAGGATTTCGTCGTCCTGCCCGAGGCGTCGGCCGCGGTGCGCCGGCTGAGGGATGCCGGCTTCCTTGTGATTGTCGCAACCAACCAGAAGGATGTCGGCGAGGGCCTGCTGGGGCGCGAGACGCTCGAGGCCATGCATGCGCGGCTGCGCGAGGCCGTGCCGGTGGACGATATCCGGGTCTGCACTTGCGTCGACGAGTGTCCCTGCTACAAGCCCAATCCCGGCATGCTGCTGGACGCGGCGCGGGACTGGAAGATCGACCTGGCGGCGAGCGTGATGATCGGAGACCGTTGGCGCGACATCGGCGCCGGCCGCAACGCCGGATGCCGCACTATCTTCATCGATCGCGGCTATGCCGAATCGCTGCGCCACACCCCCGACCTGGTGGCGACGGACCTCGCCGACGCCGTCGCCCAGTTGCTAGACTCCTCTTCGACACCGTGTGGAAAGAATCCATGAGCGAAGCCAAGCGTGAACGCGTCCTCGTCACCGGCGGTGCGGGCTATGTCGGCCATGTCCTCGTGCCGCGCCTGATCGCCGAGGGCTACGAGGTCGTGCTCTACGATTCCATGCTGTTCGGCAACAGGATCGCGGCCCAGCCGCACCTCACGACCTTCGACGCCGACATCCGCGACGCCACGACCTTCGAGACGGCGGTTTCCGGCTGCGACACGGTCATCCACATGGCCTGCATCTCCAACGACCCGAGCTTCGAGCTCGACGAGAAGCTGTCGACCAGCATCAACTACGATTGCTTCGAGCCGCTGGTGCTGGCGTCGAAGCAGGCCGGCGTGAAGCGCTTCATCTACGCCTCGTCGAGTTCGGTCTACGGCGTGTCGGACGCACCGGAGGTCACCGAAGACCATCCGCTGGTGCCGCTGACGCTCTACAACAAGTACAAGGGCCTGTGCGAGCCGCTGCTGTGGAAGCACCAGGGGCCGGGCTTCACCTGCGTCACCATCCGGCCGGCGACGCTGTGCGGCTACAGCCCGCGCTGCCGGCTGGATCTGACGGTGAACATCCTGACCAACCACGCGGTCAACCGCGGCAAGATCACCGTGTTCGGCGGCGCGCAGAAGCGGCCCAACCTGCACATCGAGGACATGGTCGACGCCTATCTGGTGATGCTGCGCGCGCCGGCCGACAGGATCGCCGGCGAGACCTTCAACATCGGCTACGAGAACCACACGGTGATGGACATCGCCCTGATGGTGAAGAAGGTGGTCGAGCAGGAGATGCCAGAACGCGCGCCGATCGCCATCGAGCGCACCGAGACCAACGACAACCGCTCCTACCACATCAACTCCGACAAGGTCGGGCGGGTGCTGGGCTTCACGCCCAGGCGCAACATCGAGGACGCGGTGCGCGACCTCTGCCGCGCCTTCGCCGCCGGCAAGCTGCCCGGCAGCATGGACGATCCCGGCTACATCAACGTGCGCACCATCAAGCAGCGGAACGCCGCGTGAGCGCGGCCAGGCCGCTCGCGGTCGTCACCGGCGGCGCCGGCTTCATCGGCAGCCACGCCGTCGACCTCTTGGTCGCGCGCGGTTTCCGGGTGCACGTGATCGACAACCTCTACGGCGGGCGCGAGCGCAACCTCGAGCAGCACGCGGCCAGTCCCGACGTCGTCGTCGAGGTCCGCGACATCCGCGGCGTGGCGCCCGACGACGCGCTGTTCGCGGGCGCGCGCTATGTGCTGCATTTCGCCGGCATCGGCGACATCGTGCCCTCGATCGAGGCGCCGGCCGAGTACATGGACGTCAACGTCCAGGGCACGGTGCGCGTGCTCGAGGCGGCGCGGCACGCCGGCGTGGCGAAGTTCGTCTACGCCGCCTCGTCGTCGTGCTACGGCCTGGCCGCCGTGCCGACGCGCGAGGATCATCCGATCGACGCCAAGTATCCCTACGCGCTGTCGAAGTGGATGGGCGAGCAGGCCGGCTTCCACTGGCACAAGGTCTACGGCCTGCCGTTCAACGCCATCCGCATCTTCAACGCCTATGGCACGCGCTCGCGCACCTCGGGCGCCTACGGCGCGGTATTCGGCGTCTTTCTCAAGCAGAAGCTGGCCGGCAGGCCGTTCACCGTGGTGGGCGACGGCACGCAGCGGCGCGACTTCCTCTACGTCACCGACGTCGCCGCGGCCTTCGTGGCCGCCGCCGAGTCGGAATTCGCCGGCCGCTACTGGAACCTCGGCGCCGGCAGGCCGCAATCGGTGAACCGCCTGGTCGAGCTGCTGGGCGGCGGGACGGTGCACATCCCCAAGCGCCCCGGCGAGCCCGACTGCACCTGGGCCGACATCTCGCGCATCAGCCAGGAGCTCGGCTGGGCGCCGAAGGTCAGCTTCGAGGACGGCGTGTCGCGCATCCTCGCCGAGATCGAGTACTGGCGCGAGGCGCCGCTGTGGGATCCGGCCTCGATCGAAGCCGCCACGCAATCGTGGCACCGCTACATGGCGAAGACATGAAGACGCTGCTGGAAGGCGCATTCAACCGCAAGATCCGCACCGCCCAGGAGCTGGCGAAGGTCGTGGGCGCGTTCCCGCGCAAGAAGCGCGTGGTGATGTGCCATGGCACGTTCGACATCGTGCATCCCGGCCATATCCGCCACCTGCTCTACGCGCGCGAGAAGGGCGACGTGCTGGTGGTCAGCGTGACCTGCGACGAGCACATCCTGAAGGCCAATTACCGGCCGCACGTGCCCGAGGGACTGCGCGCCATGAACCTCGCCGCGCTGGAGATGGTCGACCACGTGGTGATCGACCGCAACGCCACGCCGATTGAGAACATCCGCCTGATCCAGCCCGATTTCTTCGTCAAGGGCTACGAGTACGGCTCGGGCCCCTTGCCGCCCAGGACGCAGGAGGAGAAGGACAGCGTCGAGAGCTACGGCGGCGAGATCATCTTCACGCCGGGCGACGTGGTGTTCTCCTCCTCGGCGATCATCGAGAGCAAGCTGCCCGACCTTTCGGTCGAGAAGCTGGCGCTTCTGATGCGCGCGGAGAGCGTCGGCTTCGCCGATCTGCGCCGGACCCTGGCGGATGCCGTCGGCACAAAGGTCCATGTCGTGGGCGACACCATCGTCGATACGCTGACCCACACCGAGCTGATCGGCGCCAACGCCAAGACGCCGACCTTCTCGGTGCGCTACGCCGGCAAGACGGACTTCGTCGGCGGCGCCGGCATCGTCGCCAAGCACCTGCGCGCTGCCGGCGCGGAGGTCGCCTTCACCACCGTGCTGGGCGACGATCCACTGAAGGACTTCGTGCTCGAGGACCTCGAGCGGGCGGGCGTCACGGTCAAGGCCATCGTCGATCGCACGCGGCCGACGACCAACAAGAACGCCTTCGTCGCCGACGGCTATCGCCTGCTGAAGGTCGATACGCTCGACAACCGCTCGATCTCCGACCGCGTGCTCGCGCGCATGGCCGAGCAGGTCCGCGGCTTGAACACCGACGCCATCGTGTTCAGCGATTTCCGCCATGGCATCTTCAACCGCGGCACTGTCCCGGCGCTGATCGAGGCCATCCCCGCCGGCGTCTTCCGCGTCGGCGACAGCCAGGTCGCCAGCCGCTGGGGCAACATTCTCGACTTCAAGGATTTCGACCTGATCACACCCAACGAGAAGGAGGCGCGCTTCGCGCTGGCCGACCAGGATTCGGTGGTGCGTCCGCTGGGCTCCAGGCTCTACCGCGAGGCCGGATGCAAGGTGCTGATGCTGAAGCTGGGCGCGCGTGGGCTGATGACCTTCCGTGGCGAGGTCGAGGTGCCCAGCGAACGCGCGCAGTTCTTCGTGCTCGACAGCTTCGTCGACGTGGTCGCCGACGCCGTCGGCACCGGCGACGCGCTGCTCGCCTACGCCACCCTGGCGCTGAAGGTCAGCGGCAATTCGGTGATCGCTTCGATCCTCGGCTCGGTCGCCGCCGCCATCGAGTGCGAGTACGACGGCAACATCCCGGTCACGCCCGACGCGGTGCTGGCCAGGCTCGCGGCGCTGGAAAGCCGCGCGGAGATCTGAGGCGATCATGCGTGTCGTCGTCGTCGGCATGGGCGTGCAGGGTGCCAAGCGGCGGGCCGCCGCCGGCTCCGACGTCGTGGCGACGGTCGACCCGGTGCAGCCCGCCGACTATCGCAGCCTGGCCGACGTGCCGCCGGACTCCTACGACGCGGCGCTGCTCTGCGTTCCCGACGGGCCGAAGCTGGCGCTGATGTTCGACCTCGCGCGACGCGGCAAGCACCTCCTGGTCGAGAAGCCCGTGCTCGGCGACGGCGCTGCGATCGAACGCGTGATCGACGCCGCCGCGGCCACCGGCGCGGTCTGCTACACTGCGTACAACCATCGCTTCGAACCGCATTTCGTGCGCATGAAGGCGCTGGTCGACAGCGGCGCGCTGGGCCGCCTCTATTCGGTACGCCTGTTCTACGGCAACGGCACGGCGCGGCTGGTGCGCGATTCGGCCTGGCGCGACACCGGCAGCGGCGTGCTGGCCGATCTCGGCTCGCACCTGCTCGACACCATCCATTTCTGGCTCGGCGCACCCGAGGCGCCGTTCTCGCTGACCGTGGCCAACCGCTTCGAGAACCGCAGCCCCGACCATGTCGTGCTGAGCAGCGCCGGCAGCATCGCCATCCAGCTCGAGATGACGATGCTGAGCTGGCGCAACCACTTCACCTGCGACGTGCTGGCCGAACACGGCAGCGCCCATATCGAGAGCCTGTGCAAATGGGGCCCCTCGACTTTTCGTCATCGCCGCCGCGTGCTGCCGGCCGGCCGGCCGCCGGAGGAATCCGTGACGCTGGTGCAGGACGATCCGACCTGGGCGGCCGAGTACGCGCACTTCAAGGCACTGTGCCGCAGCGGCGGCCCCGGCAATCTGAAGAACGATGTCTGGATCAGCGCCACGCTGCGGTCGATGGAGGCCTGATTGAGCGACCAGCCGCCGAAGACCAAAGAGCCGCAGTACGACTTGCTGTTCAAGGTCAAGGAGACCCACGGCGTCGCACGCTTCGGGCTGATGGCCAACGAATCCTGGAGCCAGGATCCCAAGCGCACGCTCTTCACGCTGGCGCGCTACAAGTTCGTCGCCAAGCTGCTGGCGGGCCGCCAGAACGTGCTCGAGGTGGGCTGCGCCGACGCCTTCGCCACCCGCATTGTGCAGCAGGCCGTGGGCAAGTTGACGGCCGTCGACTTCGATCCGGTGTTCATTGCCGACGTGCACGAACGGGCCGATCCGCACTGGCCGCTCACCGCCTTCGTGCACGACATGCTGCAGGGTCCGGTGCCCGGCACATTCGACGCGGCCTATGCGCTCGACGTGCTGGAGCATGTCGAGCCGAAGGACGAAGCCGCGTTCCTGGGGAACTTCTGCGCCTCTCTCGGGCCGGCCGGCATCGCCATCCTCGGCATGCCGTCGCTGGAGTCGCAGGCCTATGCCTCACCGCAGAGCAAGGCTGGCCATGTCAACTGCAAGAGCGGCGACGACCTCAAACGGGTGATGGAGCGATACTTCCACACCGTCTTCGTCTTCTCGATGAACGACGAGGTCGTGCACACCGGCTACTACCCGATGGCGCACTACCTGCTGGCGGTTTGCTCGCACCTCAAGGACGTCAGTACGGCCCCTTGAATGAGGGGTCCGGCACGTCCTTCCACTTGCGCGGATCGCTATCGTCCGGCGGCAACTCGCGGCTCGAGTCCAGGCTCTTGAGCGCCGCTGCGGCGATGTCGCGTGCCAGCGGGTAGTACAGGTCGGCCAGCGCCGGCGTCGTCGGCGTCGGGATGTGCGGCAGGCCGATGCGCAGCGGCGCCGACTTCAGCGCGCCGAAGGATCTCTCCGTCACGGCGGCGATCACCTCGGCGCCGACGCCGAAGAACTCGTGCCCCGTATCCGACACGATGAGCCGGCCGGTGCGGCCAACCGAGTCGCACAGCGTCGCCGTGTCGATGGGCGCGATCGAACGCAGGTCGACGACCTCGGCATCGACGCCGACCTGGGCCAGCAGATCGGCCGCCTTCAGGCTTTCCAGCGTCATGTACGAGGTGCCGGCGAGCGTGATGTCGCGTCCCCCGCGCATGATCGCGGCCTTGTCGAGCGCGACCTCGTAGGGCGCGTCGGGCACCGGCCCGGCGACGTTGTAGAGCCAGCGGTGCTCCAGCACGATCACCGGCGCATCGTCGCGCGCGGCGGCGATCAGCATGCCCTTGGCGTCGTGCGGCGTGGTCGGCATCACGACCTTCAGCCCGGGCACGTGCGCGAACCAGGCCTGCAGCGATTGCGAATGCTGCGGCCCCTGGCCCCAGCCGCGGCCGATGATCATGCGCACGGTGAGCGGCGCCTTGAGCTTGCCGCCGTACATGTAGTGCCACTTCGCCGCTTGGTTCACCAACGGCTCCATGGAGAGCACCGCAAAGTCGACGCGCATGTGCACGATGATCGGGCGGCGGCCCATCAGCGCCAGGCCCATCGCGATACCGGTCATCGCGTTCTCCGATGCCGGCATGTCGAAGACGCGGTCCTTGCCGAACTCGTCCTGTAGCCCTTTGGTTGTACCGAACACGCCGGTCGGCCCGGGCACGCCGAGGCCCAGGACGCAGTGCCGGGGGTCGTCCGCCAGCAATTGGGCGTGCGCCTCGCGAAGTGCCTCGAAATAGCGCAACTGACGCGTCATCGGTGCCTGGCTCACGAGGGGTACACGAAGCGCGCCAGCGCGTCCGGCGCGGGAAACGGGCTCGTCTTGGCGAAGGCGACGGCCTCGTCGAGCTCGGCGGCAATCGCCGCGGACATCGCCTTGTCGGCCTCCGCGGTCAATTCGCCCGCGGCGTTGAGCCTGTCGCGATAGACGCGCACCGGATCACGCGCCTGCCAGGCCCTGAACTCCTCGACGCTGCGGTACTTCAGATCCAGATCCTCGTTGGGACCGCAATGCTCGCGCCAGCGATAGGTCGCGAACTCGATCAGGCTCGGCCCCTCGCCACGCCGCGCGCGCGCGACCGCCTGGCCGCCCAGGTCGTGAACGGCGTCGACATCGTTGCCGTCGCCGTGCAGCGCGTGCAGCCCGTGCGCCGGCGCCAGTGCGTGGATCGGCCGCTCAGGCTGCCGCACATCGAGCGCGGAGTGCACCGAGTAGAGATTGTTCTCGCACACGAACACGACGGCCAGCTTGTGCGTGCCGGCGAAGTTCGCCGCCTCATGGAAGGTGCCCTCCTCGGTGCCGCCGTCTCCGACATAGACCACGACCACCTGATCGCGTCCGTCGAGCCGCGCCGCCCAGGCGGCGCCGACGCCTACTGAGATGGTGCTGGCGAGGATCGGTGCGGAGCCCATGAACCCGCAGTCGAGATCGATCAGGTGCTGGCTGCCGCCCTTGCCGGCGGCGCAGCCCGTTTCACGGCCGTAGAGCTCCGCCAGCATGGCTTTCAGGTCGCCGCCCTTGCCCAGATAGTGGGCGTGGCTGCGGTGGCCGCTGAAGACGAGGTCGTCGCGACGCAGATGGGCGGACACGCCGACCGGCGGCGCCTCCTGGCCGATCGACAGATGAGTCGGGCAGCGCATTTCCTGCTCGGCGTATAGATCGCCGATGCGCTCCTCGATCAGCCGGATGCGCAGCATCTGCCGAAAGAGTTCGAGGCGGGTGTTGTCGGGCATCAGGCGCGCATCACGTAGTCGGTGGGCCAGTCCCTGAGCTGGTCGAAATACTTGCGGCCCCAGGCCACCATCTCGCCCAAGCCCTCATCCCAGCCGATCTGCGGCTCCCAGCCGGTATCGGTCTTGATGCGCGTGCTGTCGAGCCAGTAGCGGCTGTCCTGACCGAGCCGATCCTCGGTGACCTCGGCCAGCTTCTCGAACGGGATGCCCAGCGCCTTGGCGGTGCGCTCGACGACCTCGCGGATCGAGGTCGGATCCTTCGGCCCCGCGTTGTAGATCACGCCCAGCGGCGCCTTCTCGGCGACCAGCTGGATGGCGCGGCCGAGGTCGCGCGCGTGGATGTACGACTTCTCCGCCTTGCCGCCGCCATGCAGCGGCAGCTTCTCGCCCTTCAGTCCCATCACCACGGTCTTCGGCACCACGCGATGCAGCAGCTGGCCAGGGCAATAGGCGTTCGACGGCCGGATCACGTTCATCGGGAACTTGAGAAACCGGAATACCGACACCAGGTACATGTCGAAGGCGACCTTCGAGGCGGCATAGGGCGAGGACGGCTTGATCGGCGTCTCCTCGTCGGCCGGTTTGTCGACCGAGCCGTACATCTCCGACGTGCCGATATGGATGAAGCGCTCCAGCCAGTCGCGCTTCATCAGCTCCTCGCAGAGCCGTGCCAGGGCCATGCTGTTGGTCTCGAAGAAGCGCCAGGAGTTCTTCCAGCTCACCGCACCCTCGCCCTGCGCGGCAAAGTTGACGATGATCTCCGGCTTCTCCCTGTCGAGCAGCTCGAGCAGCAGGTCGAGCTCATGGGTGACATGGCGCGCGTGGTACTCGAAGCCTTTGCGCTCCTCGATGCCCAGCGAGAACGCACCGGGGCGCAACGGATTGCGCCCGACGCCGATGACCTTCTTGGGATCGGCGTTGTCCAGCAGCCAGAAGGCGCTGTGGATGCCGAAGGAGCCGCCGCCCCCCAGGATGACCCATTTCTTGCCCAAAGCGCGCATCCTCCCGCCCGATCACCGCCGCCCTTCTAGGCGGCAATGACCGTCCATGTCCAATCGCCGCGAAAGCCGGCCTCGGCGAAGACCGCCTCCCAGCCCTGTGGATAGTCGTGGAAACGCGCCGTCAGCACCCAGTCGACGAAAGCCGCACGCTGTTCGGGGGTATGGTAGCTGTCGACGCGAATATAGCTGCGCCCCCGCCCGACCCGCTCGAACTCCTTGAGCGAACGCACGACGCCGGCACGGTCGAGATTGTGGATGACATCAAGTCCGATGACGAGATCGAAGCTGGCATCGGCGAATGGCAACTGATCGCACGAGCCGCGAACCAGCCGGTCCTGTGCCTCGGGCTCGGCATGGCTGAGCGCGTAGTGGGAGATGTCCAGACCCCGGACATCGAGACCCGGGCAGGCGCCCATCATGTCCTTGACCAGGAAACCTTTGGCGCAGCCGACATCGAGCACGCGCTGACCGGCGCGCAACCCGTAATGCGCCACGATATCCTGTGCCACGGGCACCCAGCGTCCATCGTACCGGTAACCGCCATAGCCGCAGTCGCGCGAGCCGTCGAAATAGTCGAAGCCGAACTCCATCGCACGCGCGACCAGCTCGGGCGACTTCGCCGTCGCGCGCGCCGCGACGTTGCGCCGGGTCGTAGGCAGCCTGCCCAGCAGATCGAGCTTCGCCATCTCTAGCCGTCGAGGTCGCGATGCAGGCGTTCGACGCCCTGCGGCAGTTGGGTCATCCGCAGGTCGGGGAACGCCGCGCCGATGGCGCCGATATCGAAGGGTCGAAAGCCGCCATGCGGCATCGGTCCCGTGCGCTTCGTGCCCGTCACGCGGATCTTGTCGCCATGCAGCGCGGCGACCTGCTCGGCGATCGACCGGAATGAATGCACGGCGCCTGACGCGACGTTGATGGCGCCGATCGAGCGTTGCCGCACGATGCGCGTGATGACGTCTGCGACATCGCCGATGAAGACGTGATCGCGCCGCTCCTCGCCTTCGCCGAACAGCACAATGTCCTTGCCCGCCCGCGCAAGACGAAAATACTGGTTGGGGCCGTAGCCACCATGCGGATCGGCGGCGCCGTAGATCATGGTCGGGCGCACGAAAGTCAGCGCGGACGGCGGCACCGCCTCGCGCAGCATGATCTCGCGCGTGAGCTGCATGATGCCGTAGAGATTATCCGGCCCCTTGAACGAGTCTTCGGTCAGCGGCGCATCGCTGTCGGCATAGACCGCGTCGGAGCTGACATACACGACGTGATCGACCGGACGCGCCTTCAAGGCATTGGCGATCCGGGCCATCATCGCAAGGTTGTGGACCACCATGTCCGATGTCCGGCACGGCACTTTCACCGCGGCGATCACGACGCAATCCGCGGGCTGAAGCCGCTCGACCAGCTGGCCCGCCGCGCTGTCGGCATCAAGATCGACCCGGGCGCGCGAAAGTCGCAGGACATCGTTCCCGACCGAGGCGAGATTGTCGGCCACCGCGCGGCCGACGAAGCCCGCGGCGCCGATCACAACCGTTCGCGACGGCGAAGCGGCGGGCGAACGCGTGTGCGTGAGAATGGTCAGTCCCTTCCCGGCAGGATCGGCGGTCGGCCGATCGAATAAAGTGCCAGGCCGCTTGCCGCAACCTTCTCGGCATCGAGCAGACGGTATGGGTCAATGACCACTCGACCGCGCATGCGTTTGGCCAACGCGGCCGGGTCGAGCGCGCGGTAGGCAGCCCAGGGCGTCATCAGCACGACGGCGTCAGCGCCATCGGCGACGGCTTCCGCCGCATCGACGGCCGTCGCGCCGGGTGCCGCGGTGCCAGGCACGACCGGATCATGGACCCTGATCTCGACATCGCGCAGCCGCCCGATAAGGCCGATCGCCGCACTGTTCCTGGTCGAGTGCGTGTCCTGCTTGTAGGCGAGGCCCAGCACGCCCAGCCGCGGTCGCTTCACCGTGTCGAGCACCACTCGCTTCAGCACCTGATAGGCCCAGTCCTTCATGTGGCGGCTGTTCTCGACATAGGCGGCGATCACGCCGGTGGCGGTGCCTTCGCGATCGCCCAGCCGCATCACCGTCGCGAGGTCGCGCTCCAGGTTGCCGCCGGCGATGCCCAACCCCGGCGTGATATAGGCCGACGGCCCGATGCGCGCGTCGAGTCTCAAGGCCGGCGCGATTTCCGACCAGTCGGCCGAGATCCGCTCACAAAGCTCTGCCAGCGTGTTCGTCGTCGAGACGCTCGCGACCAGAAAGCAATTGATCGCGATCTTGGCCAGCTCGGCGCTCTCGTAGCGCATCGGCAGGATCGGACAGCCGAAGCTTTCGAGGAAGCGGCGATAGGCCGGCGGCAATGGCGCCGCCGGATCGGCGCAACCGACGATGAAGCGTTCCGGCAAGGTCGCGCGCTCCAGTGCGCGTCCGAAGACCAGCGTCTCGACCTGGTAGTAGAGGCGGTCCGCGTCGAAGGCGACCTGACGCGTGAAGCCGGGAGGAACCTGGCTGAGAATGACCAGGGTGGCCTGCGGCCCGATAGCGGGCACAATGCCCGACAGCGACGCGTTGATCGACGCGAGGTCGCTGCCGCCGGCATCGTCGGTGGGCACGTCGAGCGCGACATAGACGACTTCGCAATCCGCAAGCATCCGAGGATCGCTGCTGAAGGAAAGCCGTGCGCGGTTGGCCGCGAAGGCGGCATCCAGTCCAGGCTCGACGACAGGCAGCCGGCCGGCCTCGATCCGAGCGACCAGCTCGCGGTCCTCAGAATAGCCCACAACATTGTGGCCCTTCGTCGCCGCGCCGACGGCAGAGCACAAGCCGAGATGGGTCAGGCCGGCGTAACCGATCAAGCGTGCGCTCATAGGTGGACTTGAACCCGTTCCCCGGTTTACGTGTGTCGGTGTACCCCGTCCACCTCGCCGAGAGCTAGGGTGCCGAAAATCTACTACAGGCGGATCGCCTACAATGTGCTGGCCCGCCTGGTCTGGCTGTTGCGCATCCGCTTCATCCGCCTGACTCACCCCGAACGGATCGGTCATCTGGCTCTGGAGCCCGATTGCTACGCCAAGGACAAGATGCTCGCTCGCCGGCGGGAGATCACCGTCCTGCTGGCGGATCCGGACAAGATCGCCAATCCCTGCCTGCTCGAATTGTGGCGCCAGCACTATATCGTGGTGCGCAGCCCGCGGCTCATGCGCTTCCTGCGGCCGCTGCAGCAGTACCCCTTTCTCGACCGCTTCCTGATCGCCTACGCCGTCGCCATCAACGACACCGCCACCTGCTACACGACCCACCGGAACTGGGGCAGGCGCGATCCGCTGCTCAAGCTGCCGCCGCCCCAGCGGCAGGCAGGGCGCGCCCTCCTGGCGAAGATGGGTGTGCCCGAGGGTGCCTGGTTCGTCTGCGTGCATTCGCGTGAAGGCGGCTACTCGCCGCACGATGAGCATCTGCACAGCTACCGCAATAGCGACATTCACGACTACGTGCCGGCGATGCAGGCGATCGTCGCGGCCGGCGGCTGGTGCATTCGCGTCGGCGATCCGACGATGCGACCGCTATCGCCGCCGATTTCCGGCGTGATCGACTACGCGCTCTCGCCGCACAAGAGCGCCGGGATGGATGTGTTCCTCGCCGCCGAATGCCGCTTCATGCTCGGCAACTCGTCGGGCCTCTACATCCTGGCGGCGACCTTCGGCAAGCCCTGCGCCCTCGCCAACCAGGCGCCACTGTCGGGCGTCTACGGCATCGGCATCGACGACCTCGCCATCCCCAAGCGGCTGAAGCGCGACGGCGCGTTCCTGTCCGTCGGATCGCTGCTGCGATCGCCGGCCGGCAACTATCGCTTCAGCGAGCAGTACGAGGAGGAAGGGCTGGAGATCGTCAACAACACGCCGGCCGAGATTCTCGCCCTGACCACGGAGATGCTTGAACGGCTAGGGGGCGCCGCCGTGTACACCGCCGACGACGAGGCGCGCCAGGACCGGTTCCGCTCGCTGTTCGCGAAGGGCCACTACAGCTATGGCGCCGCATCACGCATCGGCCGCGACTTCCTGCGCAACCTCGACGACCCGGCCATCAGATCAGCTTGAAGCCCGCCGCCCTGGCATCGTTGTGGAACATCTTGACCGTCTCCAGCGAGAACTGGTCGAGGTCCTTGCCGATCGTCGCCACCTTGGCGAGGATGTCCGACGTGATGGTGATGAGTCGCAGCCGATCTCGTCGGCCTGCACCAGGTTCAGCAACTCGCGCGGGCTGGCCCACAGCAGCTCGGCCTTGGGCAGACCGGCCAGCGCCGCCTTGGCCTGACGCATCACGGGCACCGGATCGACACCGGCATCGGCGATACGCCCGGCGAACACCGACACGATCGTGCGGCTGCCCGGGCTCACCGCCGCGGCCACGGCCTCGACCTGGGCGAGCGTCATCATTGCCGTGACGTTGAGCGAAAAGCCCTCGGCCGACAGCTTGGCGATCAGCGGCACGGCCGACTCGCCTTTCGTATTGGTGATCGGGATCTTGATGAAGGTGTCGCCGCCCCAGGACGCGATCACGCGCGCCTCGGCTTCCATGGCGGCGAAGTCGTCGGAAAAGACCTCGAAGGAGATCGGCAGATCCGGGATCGCGGCGATCGCCGCCCTGGCGAAGGCGGCGTAGTCGGTGATGCCCGATTTGCGCATCAGGGTGGGATTGGTCGTGAAGCCTTTCACCGTGCCCGCCCTGTGGGCCGCCTTCATCGGCTCGATGTCGGCGCCGTCCATGAAGATCTTGATCCTGAAGGCTTTCCTGCTCACCGGGTCGATTCCCACTTCATCTCGTTGGCCTTCAGCTCGGGGTGGGTGACGATCAGGTGCCACACCACGGCGTGGAACGCCTCGGTATGCGGCGTGATCGTCCCCGGATTGATCACCGGCACGATCACGCAGGCGTCGGCGACCTTGGCCGTGTAGCCGCCGTCGCGGCCGACGACCCCGATGATCCGGGCACCCACCTTCCGTGCGAGTTCCAGCGCACGCACCAGGTTGGGGCTGACATTCTTCTCCAGGTTGCCGCCGCCCACCGAGAAGATGAACACGGCGTCCTTGGCGCCCAGGCGGCTGCCCAGCAGCCAGTTGGCGAAGACCGTGTCCCAGCCGTCGTCGTTGATGCGCGCCGTCAGCTCCGAGACATTGTCGGTCGGTGCATAGGCCTCGACGCCGGCGATCTTGCGGAAGTCGTTGACCGCATGCGAGCAATTGCCGGCGCTGCCGCCGACCCCGAGGAAGAACAGCCGCCCGCCGCCGGCGCGCACGCCGGCGATAATGCGCACCATGGAGTCGATCTGGGCGCGATCCAGCCGGCGGACGATCTCCGCCGCCTCGTCGAGATAGGTCGCGGTGTACGGGCTGACGCTCACCGGCGCCGGCTCGGACGAAGCGTTGGAGGCGGTAGCGGGCAAAGCCTACCTCGCCTTCGAACGAAATGGCGCCCAAGGCCGGACTTGGATCACCGGCACAGCGATTCCCGCCCTCACCATGACGTGTCCCGCCACTTCCACCTACCCTTCGCCGCGCATCGACACCCCCACCCTACGATGCCGGCCCCGTGCAAAGTAGCCCTTTATCCGGCTCGCGAGCGGCGGATTCCTTCGCCGACGGAACTGCGCGGCGTTGGTTTCGTTGCATTGCTGGTTCTCCTTCCCGCCTGGCACATGCGATGCGACACCATACACAGCCTGCATGCGTTCCGGGCCGGCGGGCAGCGCGGCGCATTCATCGGGCTGTGGACATCCTTGAACCGGCAAGACCCCACCGCGAGGCCCGATGACCATCCGCCGTCGGTGTTCATTCTGTGACATGGGAGCCTGCGACTCTTCGGTCGAGGCGGGCCTGTCGCCCCAAACTTGCCAAGAATCAAGGATCAGTTTGCCGGCGTTACGGCACCGCGGGACCCGTTGCCCAATCTCGAGCGTCATCGCCGACTGACGCCCGGGCATGTCGGTTGCATGGAGTCGATTCCGAGTCCCGCGCCTCACACAGCAGGAACGGCAATGATACGCACGAGGCGGCTCACGCATTTCATCGGTGTTGCAGGGCTGCTGCTCTCGGGGTGCGAGGAGTTCTCCCGCGACATGCGACGCGATTTCGGCCGACTGACGGCCCAGTCGCCATTCGCCTCGTCCCGGCCGGCACGCTCGCCGACGCCCGCGGCTTCCCCCGCGCCGCGGCGCAACGTGGCCGACGTTGGCGATCCGAAGGCCACGACAAGCCCGAAGGAGCTCTCGGCTCCCGCCAAGGAGGAGACCGTGTCACCGCCCCTCAGCCTGGTTGGCCAGAGCGAGGGCGATATCCGCGCGCGGTTCGGCGCGCCCACAAGCGAGGAGGATCGCGCGCCGGGAAAAACGTGGCGCTACCGGAACGGGCAGTGCGCCCTGGACGTTTCCCTCTATCCCGATGTCCAGACGAGAAAGTTCACAACCCTTGCCTATGAGGTCAGGAGCGATGACAACACAGATCAAGGAAAGCGACTCTGTCTCGGACAGCTCCAGTCTCGCGCCCGGCTTCGGTAGCGTCGCCGACCAGGTCGGACCAACCCGGCTGATCTTCGTCGACGACGACGACCACTATCGCGAGGTCGTCGTCGCGGAGCTCGCCGAGCATGGCTTCGTCGTCGACAGCTTCGCCGATGGCGCGGCGATGCTCGATCACCTCGCCACCGGCGCCAGCGCCGACGTCATCGTGCTCGACTGGAGCCTGCCGGCGCTGTCCGGCATCGACCTGCTGCCCAAGCTCCGGCGCAAGGGGATCGTCGTGCCCGTCGTGTTCCTGACCGGGCGCGCCTCGCCGGCGCACGAAAACATGGCGTTCGACCGCGGCGCGATCGACTTTGTCGACAAGACGCGCGGCGTGCCGATCCTCGCCAAGCGTCTGCGGCTGATCGTCGACTCGGCGAAGCGCCCGGCGGTCATGGAGACCGGCGAGATCCTGCATTGCGGCCGCCTGATGCTGAAGCCGCACGTCAGCCGCGCCTACTGGGACGAGTTCGATGTCAACCTGACCCTGACCGAGTTCAACATCGTGCGCCTGCTCGCCTCCAATGTCGGCGAGCACGTGACGTATCGCGCCGTCTACGATTGCATGCACTACGAAGGCTTCATCGCGGGGAGCGGCGAGGATGGCTATCGAACAAACGTCCGATCCTCCATCAAGCGGATCCGCAACAAGTTCCGCGCCATCGATCCCGATTTTGCCGAGATCGAGAATTTCCCGTCGTTCGGTTACCGCTGGGGCCGTCCGCCGGCCCAGCACGCCGCCTGAGGCGAAGGGGGCATGGCCGGGGTGGCGCGCCTCGGCGCGCCGCCTCAGCGCGTCGCTGACGCTGAAGCTCGCGGGACTGACGGTGATCTGCGCGGTGCTGCCGGTGATCCTCTACGGCCAGTTCGAGGCGGCCGACCGGCACATGCGCGATCTCGTCACCCGCTCGGTGAAGGACCGTAGCCGGCTGATCGCCCAGGCGATCACGCCGATGCTCGCGCGAATGCCCGCCGGCGACCCGAACCTGGCGGACGAGCTGCTGAGGCACGCGACCGACGGGATGGCCCTGAAGCTGCTGTTCCAGCCGGCGCGTGAGGACGACGGTGGCGGCGGCTTCCTCTTCGTCGCCGCCGCGCCGGCGATCCACGCCGCGCAGCTGCAGTCCGATCTCGACGAGCTCAACCACCGCGGCATCCTCCCGCGGCTGTCGGATGCCTGCGTCGCGGATCTGCCCGGCGAGATCCGCTACAGGCAGCCCGACGGAACGATCGAGCTGCTGACCTCCATCGTGCCGGTGCGCACCGAGCGCGGCTGCTGGGTGCTGGTGTCGACGCACAGCACCGCGGAGTTCCTGCGCACGTCGATCGGCCAGCCCTACTGGGAGACCCGGCCGGTGCGCGTCGCCGCCATCATCTGCGCTGTGCTCCTGCTGCTGGCGGTGCTGACCGCCTTCAGCATCCGCCGCAGCCTGCGCCAGTTCCGCGAGGTGGCGCACGAGGTGCGCCAGGGCCGCATCGGCGAGGACGCCTTCGCCAAGCGCAACATCGTGCCCGAGCTCGGCAGCGTGGCGCGCGACTTCGACCGCCTGGTCGAGGATGTGCACCGCGTGGCGCGCGACATCCGCCAGTCGGCCGAGGACAATGCGCACTCCTTCAAGTCGCCGCTCGCCACCATCCGGGCCTCGCTCGAGCCGGTGCGCCGGGCGATGCCGCCCACCGACCAGCGCGCGCAGCGCGCGCTGGAGATCGTCGACGCGTCGGTCGATCGCCTGACGGCATTGGTGATGGCGGCGCAGCACCTCGACAACAACGCCGCCGACCTGATCGAGGCGCCGCGCTCGACCGTGAACCTCACCGAGATCATCGGCGTGTCGGTGCTGCATTTCCGGGAGTTGATGGCCAGCCGCGACGTGCGCCTGATTCGCCGGCTCGAGCCGCGCGTGATGGTTCGAGCCGCCGAGGGCGTCCTGGAGATCGTGCTGCAGAACATCCTCGAGAACGCCATCAGCTTCACGCCGCCCGGCGGCACCATCGTCGTGACGCTCACGCAGAACGACGAGACGATCGAGCTGCAGATCGACGACGAGGGTCCCGGCATCGACCCGCGCAAGCTGGACCGCATCTTCGAGCGCTATTTCTCGCTGCGTCCGCGCCCGCCCGGCGAGGGGACCATGCCGGACACCGGCCATGGAGGTCTCGGCCTGTGGATCGTGCGGCGCAACGTCGAGGCGCTGGGCGGCAGGGTGACGGCGGCGAATCGTCTCGGCGGCGGCCTGTCCGTGACGGTGACCTTGCCGCGCAACGGCGGCTGAAAGTCGGTCGCCGGGCGAACACAGTTTGAACACTGGAGGACCCTGACTCGCGCTCCTAGCTTCAGTCGCAGCACTGCAACGACGGAGCGCACGAGTCATGGACACCATCGCCAACCTCGCGCGGTTCCGGGAGCCGGGCTCGGCGCAGATCCATCCCGTCATCCTGTCCGGCGGTTCCGGCACGCGGCTGTGGCCCCTGTCGCGGGCATCGTATCCCAAGCAGCTGCTGAGCTTGGTCTCCGACCGCACCCTGCTGCAGGAGACGGCGCTGCGCAATTTCGACGATGTCGGGTTCACCGGCCCGCTGGTGATCTGCAACGAGGAGCACCGCTTCCTCATCGACGAGCAGCTCAAGCAGGTCGGCGTCAAGCCGCAGGCCATCCTGCTCGAGCCGCTGGCGCGCAACACCGGCCCCGCCATCACCGCCGCCGCGCTGTGGCTGCTCGACCGCGATCCCGACGCGCTCATGCTGGTGCAGCCCTCGGACCACGTCATCGCCTCACTGCCGCGGTTCCACGACGCCATCCGGCGCGGCCTCGGCGCGGCGCAGAACGGCATGCTGGTCACCTTCGGCATCAAGCCGACGCGGCCCGACACCGGCTACGGCTACATCCAGGGCGGCGACGCGGCGAACGGCTCGCCCGAGGTGCTCGCGGTCGAACGCTTCGTCGAGAAGCCGGACCGGCCGACCGCGCAGCGCTTCGTCGACAGCGGCGTGTTCTACTGGAACAGCGGCATATTCCTGCTGGGGGCCCGCGCCTTCATCGAGGATCTGGCGCGGCTGAACCCGGCGATGCTCGAGGCCTGCGAGAAGGCAGTCCGCGCCGGTCGGCAGGATCTCGACTTCTTCAGGCTCGACAATGCGGCATTCGCCGAAGCGCCCGCGATCGCCGTCGACCGCGCGGTGATGGAGCGCACCGATCGCGCCGCCGTCGTGCCGGTCGACATGTCATGGAGCGACGTCGGTTCGTGGCAGTCGCTGCGCGAGATCAGCCAACCCGACGGCGACGGCAACGTGCTGCGCGGCGATGTCGTGACCAGGTTGGTGCGCGATTCCTACATCCGCACCGATGGCAGGCTGGTGGCCGCGATCGGCGTCGAGAATGTCGTGATCGTCGCCACCGACGATGCTGTGCTGGTGGCCGACGCAGACACGGCCGGCGAGCTGTCGGAACTCGTCGAGGCCATGCGGCAGCGCAACCGGTCCGAGCCCGTCACGCACGTCACCACCTATCGGCCCTGGGGCTACTACCGCACGGTCGACGCCGGGCTGCGCTACCAGGTGAAGCGCATCATGGTGAAGCCCGGCGCGAAGCTCAGCCTGCAGAAGCACTACCATCGCGCCGAGCACTGGGTCGTCGTCCAGGGCACGGCATTGGTGCAGCGCGGGCAGGAGCGCATGCTCGTGCGCGAGAACGAGTCGGTCTACATCCCGATAGGCACCGAGCACCGCCTGGAGAACCCCGGAAAGTTGCCGCTCCAGCTGATCGAGGTGCAGTCCGGCCCGTACCTGGGCGAGGACGACATCGTGCGGGTCGAGGACCAGTACGGCCGCGCCTGAAGCATCCGCCGATGCCCCGGTTTGGTCACACCGAGTGCGCGCCGCCCGTTGGTAAGAATCCGCTTCAAGGGAGCTGTGCCCCATTCGGGCGAGCGACCGTCACTTAGCGCTACAGGTGGTGAGATGACATACAAGGTCGTGAACGCCTTCTCGATGTCGCGTCGTGGTCTTCTGATCGGCGCGATCGCGCTGGCCGCGTGCGACACGGACAACACGCCCATCATCGCGGCGGACGACGGTGATGCCCTGCAATACGCCGGCGGTCCGGGCATCGCGGGCGCGGGCGGCGACGCTTCGGGCAGCTATCGGCTGAACCCGGGCGACAAGATGCGCATCATCGTCTACGGGCAGAATCATCTGACCGGCGACTACTCGCTCGACAACGCCGGCATGCTGTCTTTCCCCCTGGCCGGCCAGATCAGGGCCGCCGGCATGACGCCCGGCGAGCTGGAGCGGACCATCAAGTCGAAGCTCGATCCCGACTACATCCGCGGCGCCAGCGTCAGCGTCGAGGTGGCCAGCAAGCGGCCATTCTACATCATCGGCGAGATCCGCAACCCCGGCAGCTATCCCTACGTCTCCGGCATCAGCGTGTTCAATGCGGTCGCCCTCGCCGGCGGCTACACCTACCGCGCACGCGAGAATTCCTTCTACATCAAGCGCACCGACAAGAACGGACAGATCGTCCGTGTCGTTGCCGATTCCAACACGGTGATCCGGCCCGGCGACACCATCCTGGTGCGAGAACGGTACTTCTGATGACAGATGGGCAGCGTCGACCACATTTGCCGCAACGGCGCTTCCAGCTACGCGAGTATCAGCCGAGACGTCGCACGCTCGCGGTTGATCCAGTGCAGCTGGCGGCACCCGAGAAGGACGAGGGTCTGCTCGAAACGCTGCGGCGCCTGTGGCGCCAGCGGCGGATCGTGCTGGCCTGCGCGTTCGTCTTCGCCGCGGCCACCACGGCGGTCGCGCTGTCCCTGCCCTCGCGCTACGTCGCCGAGGCGCGAGTCCTGGTCGGCATCCAGGGCCCTCGCGCCTTCAACATCGAAGCGGCCGTCAACGACGTCAGCCCCGATGCCGAGCGTGTGCAGAACGAAGGCTTCATCCTGCAGTCGCGCATCCTCGCCAAGCAGGTGATCGAGCGACTGAGGCTGCGCGAGAATCCGGAGTTCAACCCGCCGCCCCGCCAGCCAGCGGCATGGACCCGCGTGCTCGATCCGGCCCGGTACCTGCCGGACGACTGGATGGAGTGGCTCGACGAGCGGCGGCCAAAGCCGGCTCCGACCGCGCCCGATCCGGCGGCGGCGGCGGCCGCCGCCGAGAACCGCATAATCGACATCCTGCTGTCGCGGGTCGACGTCTCGACCCTGGGCCGCTCCCACGTGCTGAGCGTCAGGGCCGAGTCGGAGAACCCGGCGACCGCCGCGTCGCTCGCCAATGTGCTCGCCGAGGTCTACCTCGAGACCCAGCGTCAGGAGAAGATCGCCTCCATGGGCCGCGTCGAGCAGTTCCTGATGAATCGCATCACCGAGCTGCGCGAGCAGGTGCGCCGTTCCGACGAGGCGGTCGAGGACTATCGGCGCGAGCACGGCCTGTACAAGAGCGCTTCGAGCGGCAGCGTCACCGCCCAGCAGCTCAGCGAACTCAACACGCAGCTGCTCGCGGCGCAGACCGCGAAGGTCGAGGCCGAGGCCCGGCTGCGCGAAGCCAGGGAACTGACCCGCGGCGGCCAGGACCACGACAGCGTGCCCGACGTGCTGCGCTCGCCGCTGATCGCCTCGCTCAAGCAGGCTCAGGCCGCCGCCGAGCGCAAGGCGGCCGAGCTGTCGGCCTCCTACGGCGAGCGTCACCCGATGATGCGCAGCGCGCGCGCCGACGCCGCCAATATCGCCGCCCGCGTCAGGGCCGAGATCGCCAAGACCATCGACGGCCTGGCGCGCGAGGCCAGGCAGACCGCGGCGCGCTACGAATCGCTGAACCAGAACTTCGAGCGCCTGAAGAAGACGATGGGCACCGTGAACAACGCCTCGATCCAGCTCGAGGCGCTGGAGCGCGACGCCGCGGTCAACCGCAGCCTGCTTGAGGCCATGCTGCAGCGGGCCAAGCAGGCGATCGGCATCGAGGACTTCCAGCAGGCCAATGCCAAGCTGGTGTCGCCCGCCAGCCCGCCGGTGGCGCCGAGCTATCCGCCCAAGATGCTGATCGTCTTCGTCGGCACGCTCGCCGGCCTGATGGCCGGTGCAGCCATCGCGCTGCTGCGCGAAGGGAGTGACCGCACCTTCCGCCGGGCCGACCAGGTCGTCAGCACGACCGGCCTGCCCGTGATGTCGGTTGTGCCGCATCTGGCCGGCCGCACGCCGGCGCCGGTTCACGTTCTGCGCCAGCCGGTTTCCGCCTTCAGCGAGGCGCTGCGCCGCCTCCATATCGGGCTCGAGTTGTCGGAGGCCGCCGAGTCGCCCAGGACCGTGCTGTTCAGCTCGGCGGCGCCGGCCGAGGGCAAGTCGGTCATGGTGGCCTCGCTCGGCCGGCTCATGGCGAGCAACGGCAAGCGCGTGCTGCTGATCGACTGCGACTGGCGGTGCCCGCGCCTGCACCAGACCTTCCGCTGCTCCAACCGCGTCGGGCTGGCCAACGTGCTGGGAGACAAGGACACGGTTCTCACCGACGCCATCCACCACGACACGCTGTCGGGCGTCGACGTCATGCCGGCGGGCAACTGGAATCCCCGCCAATCGCACCTGATCAGCTCGGATCGCATGCGCCACATGCTGGCGGCGCTCGAGCCGGACTACGACTCGATCATCCTCGACACGCCGCCGGTGCTGGTTGGCGCCGAGGTGTTGGCGCTGTCGCGGCTGGTCAGCAAGGTGGTGTTCGTCGTGCGCTGGGGCCACACGCGCCGCGAGGCGGTGCTCGAGGCGATCAAGCAGATCTTCGAGGCGCAGGGCGACGTCGCCGGCGTCGTGCTCTCGCGAGTCGTCGCCAAGCAGTACCGGCAGTATGCGTACGGCACGCCGCTCTACGACTACCCGCGCCCGGCGACCATGGCGAGGATCGCGTGACGACCAGCATGGTCTCGCCGTCGCCGGTCCTGTTCGTCACGCGCTACTATCGACCCGAGCTGATCGGTTCGGCGCCGTTCACTGCGGACATGGCCGAGTTCCTCGCCGGCACCGGTCGCGACGTCACCGTCGTCACCGGGTTGCCGCACTATCCGATGGCCGAGGTGTTTCCCGACTATCGCGATGGCGTTCGCCTGCGCGAGGAGTTCAATGGCGTACGGGTCGAGCGCGTGCCGAGCGGCACACCGCGTCGCCCGTCGGCTGCCGCGCGCATCGCCAACGAGGTCGGGTTCCTGCTGCGCGGCCTGGGCTCGCTGGCCATCGGCCGCTTCGATCGCCATCGCGTGGTGCTGGCGCTCTGCCCCTCGGTGCTCGGCGTGGCGCTGGGCGTCGCCGCGCGAAGCCGAGGCGGCGTCTGCGTCGCCATCGTGCACGACATCCAGTCCGGGCTGGCCGCCGGCCTCGGCATGGTCAAGGGCGGCGGACTCGCCGGCCTGATGCGTGCCTGCGAGCGTCTGGTGCTCAACCGCGTCGACCTGGTCGTGGTGCTGTCGCAGGAGATGGGCGATCACCTGCGCCGCATCGGCGTCACTGCGCCGATCGAGGTCGTGCCCCTGTGGGTCGACACCGATCGCGTGCGACCAGCCGGGCCGCCGGCCCCCGGGCCGGTCAGGATTCTCTACAGCGGCAATTTCGGCCGCAAGCAGGGCCTGGGCCAGGTCATCGCCCTTGCCGAGCTGCTGATGATTCGCCGACCCGACATCGAGGTCGTGCTGCGTGGCAGCGGCAGCCAGATCGGTGCGCTGGCCGGTGAGGTCGAAAGGCTGGGCCTGCACAACATCCGGCTCTCCGAGCTGCAGCCGGACGAGTCCCTCGGCCCGGCGCTGGCCACCGGAGACGTGCATCTGGTGCCGCAGAACCCCGACGCCGCGGCGTTCGCGGTGCCTTCGAAGGCGTTCAACATCATGGCGGTGGGGCGGCCCTTCGTCGCCACGGCGCTGCCCGGAACGGTGCTGTGGCGCCTGCGGGAAGCCACCGGGGCATTTCTTTGCGTGCCGCCCAACGATCCCGAGGCCTTCGCCGCAGCCGTGCTGCGCCTGGCGGACGACCCCGGCTTGCGCGACGAGCTCGGCCGACGCGGTCGACGCTTTGTCGAGCGCCATTGCGCCAAGCCCAAGGTACTGGGCGATTTCGTGAGCCGCCTCGATGCCCTCTCCGCCGGCACATGAGGAGAAAATTCTCGTCCTGGAGCCCGACAGCGAGGGGCATTCCCAGGAGTGGCTGCGCCATCTGATCGACTTCGTGGCGGCCGGAGAATTGCACCGGCTCGAGATCGTCGCGCCCGCGTCGCTCTGCGACGCCCTGCGCCCCGCCCTGGTGAATGGCGCCCACCGCCGCATCGCGCTCTCGCCGCTGTCGCCCGCCGAGCACCGCATGTGCACGCATCGGCGGCTGGTGGCTTCCGGCTTCGCGCGCTGGTGGGTGATGCGCCGGCATCTGCGGCGCAGCGGCGCGCGAAGCGGCTTCTTCCTGTCGATCGATCATCTGTCGCTGCCGCTGGCCTTCGGCCTGGGCGCCAGTGGTGCCCGGCTGTCGGGCATCCTCTTCCGCCCCTCGGTGCACTACGGGGTCCTCGGCGCCTACGAACCCACACGGGCCGAACGCTTGCGCGACCTGCGCAAGGCGCTGCTCTACCGCCTGATGCTGCGCAACCCGGCGGTGGACTCGGTCCTGTCGCTCGATCCGTACTTCCCGGGCTACGCCATGTCGCACTATGCCGGTGGCGAGAAAGTGCGGGCGCTGCCCGACCCGGCGCACGCCGCGAGCCAGCCTGCCGGCACCGAGCAGTTTGCCGGATATGCACCAGCCGGGCGCATCGGCCTTCTGCTGTTCGGCTATCTCGCGCGGCGCAAGGGGCCACTCGAGCTGCTCGAGGCGTTGGGACGCCTCCGGCCGCAGACCGCCGCGCGCGTGGCCGTCATGCTCGCCGGCCGGGTCGATCCGCCGATTGGCCAGGAGCTCGAGGCGCGCCGCCAGGCACTGGCCCACGCGCAACCCTCGCTCTGGCTGCAGATCGCCGACCGTCGTCTCGACAGCGCCGAGATCGATTCCCTGATCCAGAGGAGTGGCGTCGTGCTCGCGCCCTACCAGCGCTTCGTCGGCTCCAGCGGCGTGCTGCTGTGGGCGGCGCGCGCCGGCCGTCCCGTCCTGACCCAGGATTTCGGGCTGATCGGCCGGCTGACCCGCGACCATGGCCTTGGTCTCGTCACCGACTCCACCGATCCCGCCTGCCTTGCTTTCGCCATCGAGCACATCGTCGAGAGCGGCGGGCGGGAGCTGTTCGATGTCGCGGGCGCCCGGCGTTTCGTCGCCTCGCATACGCCCGAGCACTTCGCGGCGATGGTGATGAGCGGCGCTCGACTCGCCTCACATTGATCACAAGACCCCGCCGGATCGATATGGAGAATCTCCCGCGTCGCGGCGTTCTTACCCCGGGACCGCAAACCCCGGACCGCAGACGAGGAGCACAGCACCATGCAGAACAGCGTCGCGCGTCGCGCGCGGATCGCCGAGCAGTTCGACGATCACGCGACGGAGCAGCTCGAGGAAACCTTCACCGGCAGCAGAGCCGTGTCGGAGGCGATCGTGCGACGCATCGTCGGCGTCCTCGACGGCATCTCGGTGTTCGCCGCCGGCGCCGTGGCCACGCACTGGGCGTCAGGCGGGCTCGACTGGCGCATGCTGGCGCTGGCCGTCCCGCTCGGCACCCTGCTCGCGATCAATTTCCTGCACCTGCTCGGCGCCTATGGCTTCGACCGCTTCGCGCGTCTTGAGGACGGCGTGTCACGCGTCCTTGCGGCCTGGCTGCTGGCGCTCGGCACGCTTGGTGTCGTGGCCTACTTCGCCACGCCGATCGGATTGGCGGGCGGGAGCTGGCTGACCCTGTGGTTCACCGGAGGCTTGAGCCTGCTGCTGCCGATCCGGCTGGTGCTGTTTCACCTGGTGCGCAAATGGCGGCGCGAGGGACGACTGGGCGAGCTGGTCGCCATCGTAGGCGCCGGACCGATCGCCCAGCGGCTGCTGCGCCGGCTCAATGCCTCCGGTGGCCCGGCGATGCGCATCGTCGGCGTTTACGACGACGACGCCGCGTCGCTGCCGCGGCGCTGCATGGGCCATCCGATCCGCGGCACCGTCGAGGACCTGGTGAGGGAGGCGCGGCAACTGGGCATCGGCACGGTGATCGTCGCCATGCCGCTGGCGGTCGACCGCGCGCTGACCGACACGATGAACAAGCTTGCCCTGCTGCCGGTCGACGTGCGGCTGTGCCCCGACGCCTTCGGGCTGGGCCTCGGCCAGGTCGAGGTCAGCCACCTCGGCGGGCTGACCTTCCTCAACGTCATCGATCGGCCGCTGCGCGACTGGCAGTGGATCGCCAAGGAGATCGAGGACCGCGTTCTGGCGGCCGTCATTCTTGTCCTGATCTCGCCGCTGATGCTGGCCGTCGCGGCGCTGATCAAGCTCGACAGCCCCGGCCCGGTGTTCTTCCGCCAGAAGCGCTACGGCTTCAACAACCGGCTGATCGAGATCTGGAAGTTCCGCACCATGCATCACGCCGCGCGGGACGATGACGCCGAGCAGCTCACCCGTCGCAACGATCCGCGCATCACGCGCATCGGTGCCTTCCTGCGCCGCACCAGCATCGACGAGCTGCCGCAGTTCATCAACGTGCTCCGCGGCGACATGTCGATCGTCGGGCCGCGTCCGCATGCGCCGCGAGCCAAGGCGGGCACGCTGCTCTACACCGACGCCATTCGCTACTACGACGCGCGCCATCGCGTGAAGCCGGGCATCACCGGCTGGGCCCAGGTGAACGGCTGGCGCGGCGAGACCGACACGGTCGAGCAGATCCGCAAGCGCGTGGAGCACGACCTGCACTACATCGACAACTGGTCGATACGGCTCGACCTCAAGATCATCGCCCGCACCGCGCTGGGCGGGTTCACGGGGCACCATGCGTTCTGACCGGCACAACGGGCGCGCGCCGCGGTGCCTGTGGCTGACGCTGTCCGATCCGGAGCCGCGCCACAACGGGCAGTACGTCTATTCCGGCGGCCTGATCGATGCCGTCATAGAGGCCGGCGCCGAGGTCGAGGTGCTCGGCCTGGCGCGGCCGGAATCGCGGCGCAGCAACGGATGGCGCGAACCGCACGTCGTCTGGTGGTTGGCGGACAACCCACCGCTGCCGCGCTGGGCGAGCCTGCTGTCGCGCCTGCCGCACATGGCGCACCGCTGCTCCAACGCCAGCGCGCGCGCCACCCTCGACAGCCTGCTGGCGCGCGACGGCTGGGACGGCATCGTCTTCGACAGCATCTCCTGCGCCTGGGCGCTGCCGCGCGTCCTGCAACGCTACGCCGACCGCGCCGACCGGCCGACGCTGCTCTACATCTCGCACAATCACGAGGAGAGCCTGCGCAGCCGGATCGCCGACGGCCAGGGGCATTTCCTCAAGCGGCAGGCGAGCAGGCTCGACGCCTACAAGGTGTCGCGGCTCGAGCGCCACCTCGTCGACGCCGTCGACGTCGTGACGGCGATCACGCCGGAGGATCTGGCGCTCTATCGCCGGCGCTCCGAGGACAAGCCGATGGAGGTGCTGACACCGGGCTACCACGGCCGGCGCGTCGCCTCCCGGCGGGTAACCGACCGACTGCCGCGCCGGGCCGTGATCGTCGGCAGCTTCGACTGGGTCGCGAAGCGCATGAACCTCGAGGAGTTCGTCCGCGTCGCCGATCCGCTGTTCGCCACCGCCGGCATCGAGCTTCAGGCGGTGGGAAGCGCCGAGGAATCGTTTCTCGAGGGACTGAGGCGGACGGCGAAGGCCAGCACCTTCACCGGCACGGTCGATGACGTAACCGGCTACCTGAACGACGCACGCGTGGCCATCGTGCCCGAGCGCAACGGCGGCGGCTTCAAGCTCAAGCTGCTCGAGTACGTCTTCAACCGCATCCCCATCTTCGGCCTGGCCGGAGCCTTCGCCGGCATTCCCCTGCGGCATGGCGAGAGCGCGATGGTGTTCCCGGACCACGGCGCGCTGGCCCGCGGCGTGCTCGAGATGATCGACGACTTCGACCTGCTCAACCGGTTGCAGGAGCGCGCCTACGAAGCCTGTCGCGACCGCTTCGACTGGTCGACGCGCGGCCGCCAGATCCTGGCGGCGATCGGCTGAGCCATGGCCGCGACCGGCGCCGTCCGATCGCTCGACTGGATCGACACGACCCTGATCGTGATCTTTCTCGCCGGGCTGTATCTCGGCGTGTCGCTGCCGATCACCTCGAAGATCCCGCTGACCTGCGCGCCCTCGGGCTTCGCCGGCATGGCCATGCTCTGGCGCCGGCGCGACGAGATCGGCCCGACGCACCTCGTCGGGCTCTTCCTCGTGGTCGCCCTCTATCTCGGCTCGATCTTCACGGCGACGGATTTCGGCTTTCTCGGCAAGCGCTCCACCGGGCTGCTGCAGCTCGTCTACTCGCTGGTGATCGGCTACGCCCTCTTCCTGACGATGGCGCGGGGCGAGCGAGGGCAGATCGCCATGATCCTGCTGGGCTTCTGCCTCTTCATCATCGTCGGCTGCCTGCTCGAGACCCATGGCGGGCTGCGGCCGGTCAGCAACGCGGTGCGCGAGAGGATCTTCGACGCGGCCCACGTCTACGACGCCGATCTGCGCGACGAGATCCTTTACGGCAAGGTCAGGCCCAAGCTGTTCACCTCCGAGCCGTCGGCCGTGACGTTCGGCTTCACGCTCTTCGCCTCGCTCTGGCTGGTGACCAGCCCGTGGCGCTACAAGCTGCTGATCTACGCCGGGCTGATCGGTGCCGCGCTGCTCACGATGCCGGGCCCCACCCTGGTGCTGATGCTGCTGCTGGCGATCCCCTACTTCATCTTCCTGGCGGGAACGGCCGACGGTGCGCGGCGCGGCTCGGCGGCGACGCGCCTGATCGGCGCGATCGCGCTGTCGGCGGTCGTGCTGGGCGTCGCGGTCTGGGTCGGCAGCATATTCTTCGCCGAGCGCCTGAATGAGCTGGCAAGCGGCAGGGACGCCAGCTTCTTCTATCGCTTCACGGGGCCGATGCTGGTGGCCTTCGAGATGTTCGACAAGCATCCGTGGGCGGGAGCCGGGCTGACCGGCGAACCGTACATCGCCCACGACGTGGTCACCGTCTACATGAACGCGCCCGGATTCCAGTCGGCCTGGAGAATTCCGAAGATCGGCGACGTGCTGACCAACTACTTCTGGCTGCACTGGATCTACCTCGGCCTGGTCTGGGGCTGCGTCATCATCGTCGGCATCTCGCTCTGGCTCCGGATCCTGGGCGTGCCCAGCGTGCTGTACTGCTGGGCCTGCTGGACGATCCTCGGCCAGGCCTCCGGCGCCTATGTCGGGCCCAAGACCTGGGCCGTGCTCTTCACCGCCGCGGCCGCCTCGATCCTCGTGACACGCCCGAGCGGCCAGCCGCGGCAGCCGGTCGAGATGCCGACCTACTCGACCGGCACGCTCGTCCGATCGCGCAGGCGGGCCGCGTGATGGGCGACACGGCGGGACGGCGCGGATGGCTGGCGGGCGCCGGGCTGGCGCTGTCCGCGCTGCCGGTGGCCGCGCTCGCCCAGCAGCCGGCGCAGCGCCAGGCGCCGCCGACGCGCCAGATGCTGTCGGCGGCGTCGTTCGGCGCGATCGGCGACGGCACGGCCGACGATACCGCCGCGCTGCAGGCGGCGCTCGACGCCAGCTTCGCGCCCGGCGGACCGGGCTTTCTGGTCATTCCGCCCGGCACGTATCGCGTCAGCCGCACGCTGCGCATCCACACGCCGCAAGGCGAACGCGGCCACCTGACCCGCAATCACGGCATCAGCGGCCACGGCGCGCGCCTCCTGTCGACGATTGCCGGCGGCGGCAACGTGCTGGAGTTCATCAGCAACGCTACCGTGCGCTTCCTGCTGATCGAGGGTCTCGACATCCTGGGCCGCGGCCGCGAGGGCGACGGCATCCGGCTCGAGTGCGAGCACAAGGAGCACTACCTCTACAATCTGTGCCTGCGCGACGTGACGGTGCAGGGCTGCGGCGGCGACGGATGCCGCATGCTCGGCAACGTCTTCGAGGGCCAGCTGATCAACTGCTATTTCCGCGACAACAAGCGCAACGGCGTCACGTTCGGCCACGGCATGCGCGCCGGCATCCTCTCGGCGATCCACGCCTTCGGCTGCGTCTTCGGACAGAACGACCAGTACGGCGTCGCCATGGTCAATGGCTGCTACGATGTCGGCTTCCACGGCTGCTACTTCCTGCTCAATGGCAAGTACGGCCTGGTGGCGGAGAACGGCTGCACCCTGCTCGCCAATTGCGGCTTCGAGAACAACCACGAAGCGGCGGCGAGCTTCGAGGCCGGCAACGCCGGCATGATGCTGCAGGGTTTCGCCACGCTGATCGGCTGCACCGCCTACTCCATGTTCAAGCAGCAGCGCCTGCTGCGCGCTTATGTCGTGGGCCAGCTGGTGATGATCGGCTGTTCCGGCAGCGGCGGCGGGCGCGCCAAGGGGGCCGGCCTGGCGCGCATCGGCGGCGAGAGGAAGGCGCGCGCCACCATCATCGGCGCCAGCGGCGCGATCGAGTACGTCAACGGCTTCGAGGCCCTGGAGATCGGCGGCGCAACGGGCGGTATCGCCTTCGGGGCCGGCTGGAACAGCCCGAACCAGGCGCGGCTGGGCGACTACCGCCTCTGGGTCGACCGGCGCGGCCGCCTGCGCCTCAAGAAGGGCGCGCCGTCGGACGACGAGGACGGAACGCCGGTGGGCGGCTGACCAGGGAGAGCAGCTCGCGCCGGATCTCGCCGAACGCCAGCACGGTCAGTCCCATCGCCCCGAGCCCGCTCAGCGCCGCCAGCGTCAGGCTGACGGCGCTGAGCGTCGCGTCCGGCAGGCAGAAGCGGCGCAGCGCCCAGACCGCGGCGGCGCTCAGCACGGCCGCGGCGACCGCCGGCAGCACCGCGCTGTAGACGTCGCGTTGACGCACAGGGCCGCGTCGCGTCGACAGCCAGAACGCCATCGGCGTGCGCACGGTGAGACCCACCACGGCGATCGCCGCCGCCACGCCGACCGCACCCGACACCAGGCCAAGCAGGATCGAGACGAGGCACAGCGCCGAGTCGATCAGCGTGGCGCGCAGCATTTCTCCGGTGCGCTCCTGGGTGAGGTACAGCAGGGACACGGCCATCACCACCGGCAGGTAGGTTGCCGAGACGGCGAACCACTGCACCAGCGGTACCGCCTGGGTCCAGGCCGGTCCGAACAGGATCTGCACCACCCAGTCGGCCGTGACGCAGACCATGGCGAAGGGCGGCATGGTGAGCAGGGCGAGCTTCTGCAGCAGCTGCCGGCAGGCGCGGCGATAGGAGTCGGGGTGCGCCGCGAGGCGGCTGAGTGCCGGCATGCCGACCGCGTAGACCGGCGCGTTGATGCTGTTGATGGGCAGCAGCAGCAAGCGCGTGGTGCGTTCGTAGAGGCCCAGGACGGCCGGCCCCCACAACCAGCCGATCAGGACCTGATCGACGCTGCGCGTGAGCGCGGCGGCCAGGCCGCTGCCGGTCACCTGCGCGCCGTAGCGCAGCAGCCCGCCCAGCCCGGCGGCCTGCGCCGGGCGGCCCGGCCGCCAGCGACAGACGAGCCAGCTGCCCGCCATCAGCACACCGGGCGTCACGAGGCGCTGCGCCACCAGCGCCCACAACCCCGCGCCGGCGAACGCCAGCGCGATCGCGGCGGCGAAGCCCGCCAGATCGGCGGCGACCTCGATCGCGGCGATGGCGCCGAAGCGCATCTGCCGGCGCAGCAATGCCCAGTGCTGCACCGTGAGCCCGCTCAGCACGAAGGCCAGCGCCAGCCATTGCGTCACCGGCGCGACCGTGGGCTCGCCGTAGAAGCGCGCGAGCGCCGGCGCACCGAGGAACAGCGCCAGCGCCAGCAGGCAGCCGGCGCCGGCGTTGATCCAGAACAGGGTCGAGATCTGCGGGTCGGTGAGATCGTCCTTCTGGATCGTTGCCGACGACAGGCCGAGATCCTTGGCGAGATCGAGCACGACGCCCAGCGCCGCGACCATCGCCAGCACGCCGAAGGCCGAAGGCGGCAGCAGGCGGGCCAGGATGACGATGGCGCCGGCCTGCAGCAGCACCCTCAGCACCTGCGCCGCCATCATCACCGTCCCGCCGCGGCGCGAGCGCCTGCCGAGATCGGGAACGAGGTGGTCGGTCGCGAGCTCGCCGTCAGGCGACGGCCGGCCGCCGCTCGCGGGCGATGTGGTCAATATACCACCGATAGGTTTGCTCGAGCCCGTCGCGCAGCGGCGTTTGCGCCCGCCAGCCCATCGCGGTCAATCGCGAGACGTCCATCACCTTGCGCGGCGTGCCGTCCGGGCGACTGGTATCGAACCGCAGCTCACCGCGGAAGCCGACGACGTCGCAGATCATCTCCGCCAGGTCGGCGATCGGCAGGTCGGTGCCGGTGCCGATGTTGATCAGCGGCTCGTCCGAGTAGTGTCGCATCAGGAAGACCAGCCCGTCGGCGAGATCGTCGACATACATGAACTCGCGCAGCGCGCGGCCCGTGCCCCACACCTCGAGGCTCGGCGCGTGCCGCGACCTGGCGTCATGCGCCTTGGCGATGAGCGCCGGCACGACGTGGCTGCCCAGCAGGTCGAAATTGTCGCCGGGGCCGTAAAGGTTGGTCGGCATAGCCGAGACGAAGTCGCAGCCATGCTGGCGGCGATAGGCCTGGCACAGCTTGATCGCGGCGATCTTGGCGACGGCGTACCACTGGTTGGTCGGTTCCAGCGGCCCCGACAGCATCGCATCCTCGGTGATCGGCTGCGGCGCCATGCGCGGATAGATGCAGGACGAGCCCAGCATCATCAGCTTCTCGACGCCGTGGCGGCGCGACGCCTCGACCACGTTGGCGGCGATCATCAGGTTGTCGTAGATGAAGTCCGCCGGCCGGGTGTCGTTGGCGTGGATGCCGCCGACCCGCGCCGCCGCCATGAAGACCGCCTGCGGCCTGGCCCCGCGCATCCAGCGATCGAGCTGCTCCGGGGCGCGCAGGTCGACCTGCGCGCGCGGCGCCGTCACGATCTCGCATTCCTCCTGGCGCAGCCGGCGGAGCAGAGCGCCGCCGACCAGGCCGCGGTGGCCGGCGACCCAGACGCGCTTATTGCGCAGCGTATAGGAGGCGGAGGTGGTCATCGTTGTCTCCGGCTTCACGAAGGAGGGCGCGATCGGCCTCGACCATCTCGGCGACGAGGTCGCGGAAGCTCGTGCGGTGACGCCAGCCCAGCCGCGCATGCGCCTTGGACGGGTCGCCGAGCAGCAGGTCGACCTCGGTCGGCCGGCGATAGCTCGAATCGAGCGCCACCAGGACGTCGCCGCTGCGCCGGCAGCAGCCGGTCTCCTCGCCGTCGTTGCCGCGCCAGTCGATGGGCCGGCCGATCTGCTCGAAGGCAAGCTCGACGAACTCGCGCACGGTGTGCGCCTCGCCGGTGGCCAGCACGTAGTCGTCGGGCTTGTCCTGCTGCAGGATGCACCACATGCCCTCGACATAGTCGCGCGCATGGCCCCAGTCGCGCCGTGCATCGAGATTGCCGAGGTACAGCCTTTCCTGCAGGCCGCGCTCGATCGCCGCCACCGCGCGGCTGATCTTGCGGGTGACGAAGGTCTCGCCGCGGATCGGCGATTCATGGTTGAACAGGATGCCGTTCGAGGCGTGCATGCCGTAGGCCTCGCGGTAGTTCACCGTGATCCAGTAGGCATAGAGCTTGGCCGCTGCGTAGGGACTGCGCGGATAGAACGGCGTGACCTCGCGCTGCGGCGTTTCCTGCACCTTGCCGAACAGCTCCGAGGTCGAGGCCTGATAGAAGCGCACGCGGTCTTCCATCTTCAGGATGCGGATCGCCTCCAGGACGCGCAGCGTGCCGAGGGCATCGGTGTTGGCGGTGTATTCCGGGGTCTCGAAGCTCACCTGCACGTGGCTCTGCGCCGCGAGATTGTAGATCTCGGTCGGCCGCGTCTCGTTGATCAGGCGCAGCAGGTTGGTCGAGTCGGTCATGTCGCCGTAGTGCAGGAACAGCCGCACGTCGGCCTCGTGGCGATCGCGATAGAGGTAGTCGATCCGGTCCGTGTTCAGCGCCGAGGTGCGCCGCTTGACGCCGTGCACGACGTAGCCGCGCGACAGCAGAAAGTCGGCGAGATAGGCGCCGTCCTGTCCGGTGATCCCGGTGATCAGGGCGATCTTGTCGGCCATACGGAAACCTTTCCTGCTCAACAGTAAGCCATGCGTTCGGCGACGCGATCCCAGGAGTAGTTGCCAAGCACGTGACGCTGACCGTCCAGCGCCATGCGCTCGAGCCGCCCGGGGTCGGCCAGCGCATCGAGGATCGCGTGCGACAGGGCTTCCGGATCGGCATGTCTGACCAGGAAGCCGAAGCGGCCGCCGTCGACGATCTCCGGCAGGCCGTTGCGATTGAGGCCCAGCACCGGCGTGCGCGACGCCAGCGCCTCGAGGTAGACCTGGCCCCAGGGGTCGTTGAGCATGGGCTGGACCAGCAGGGTCGCGTCGCGAAAGAGCTGCTGCAGATCCGCCCACGGCAGATGCCCCCGGAACGTGATCGCCGGATCCTCGGGCACGAAGGCGCGGGTGCGTCGGTCGCCGACGATCGTCAGCGTCAGATCAGGCCGGCGGCGACGGGCGAGTTGGAAGGCGTCGAGCAGGAGAAAGCCGCCCTTCTCGCGAAACAGGTGCTTGGCGACGAACAGCAGCGAGGCGCCGGAGAAATCCTTGCGCGCGTGGTTCGGCTCGATGGCGCCCATGCCAGAGCCGACCGCGGTGACGCGATCCGGCGCCAGGCCATAGTGCCGGATCAGGTTGTCGCGCACATAGCCGCCAAAGGTGAAGACGTGGGTCAGGCCACCCAGCGATTCCTGCTCGCTGCGCTCGAAGGATGCCAGCGCGCGCGACGTGAAATGGCCGATGTCGATGCGATGCAGCCGTGCCAGCGCCCAGCTGTGGTCGCAGTAGAGGTAGTGCTTCACGCCGCGCGCCAGGTCGATCGCCGGAAGATCCAGCGCGCCGGTATGCAGCACGTGCTCGACGCCCAGTCGCGCCGCCGCCTCGGCGACCTGGCGCGCGAGCTTCCGCCGCGAGCGCGCGCTGCGCAGCAGATGCTCGCCATCGACAGGTCGTCCGTGTCCGGCGAGCATGTCGCCGACGGCGACGCCCAGCTTGCCCAGCACGCCCAGCCGCGGATGGATGCCCTCGACGGCAACGCCCTGGCGCTCCAGCGCGTCCGCGAGATTGGCGGGCGCGCCCGACCACGAACGACGATCGCGCGGGTCGCCGAAGACCGAGGTCATGGCGATGCGATCGAAGCGCAGGGTGCGGGGCGCGCGCAGCGGGAACGCGACGTTCATCACCGGCATCAAGCATCGCCGGCCTCGAGGGCTCCAGTGATCAACCTGTGACCCCCCCAAAAAGGCCCGCTAGCGCGGCATAATTCCGATCACCTTGAACCACGGCGATAGCGACCGATATTGCGTAGCGCGGAAGAACGGCATGGAGCACGCCGACATGATCGATGAGAAAAACCCCGGCAATGCCGACGGAGGACACCTGTTCTTCTTCTGCCCCGACATCACCGACGCCACGACGGTGAAGCGGGCTCAGCAGTTCATCGAACATGGCCGGCAGGTCGCGGTCTTTGGCTTCCGGCGCGAGCGCTACAACAGCGACTACGCGCCACCATGGCCGCATGTCGAGCTCGGCATGACCGCCGACGCGCGCTACTGGCAGCGCTTGCGCGCTTTGCTTGGCGCGCTGCCGAAGATCTTCGCCCACCGCCGATGGTTGCGACGCGCCTCGCTCTTCTATGCGCGCAACATCGACCAGCTGGTATTGACCATGCTCGCCCGCTGGATGTCGGGCAACAGCGCGCCGGTCGCCTACGAGGTCCTCGACGTCCAGCCCGCGCTGACGGGCCGCAGCCCCGGTGGTGCGCTGCTGCGCTTCATCGAGCGGCTGTGCCTGCGTCGCGTGCGCCTGATCGTGCTCTCCTCGCCCGGCTTCCACCGCGGCTACTACTCGATGATCCAGAAGTATCGCGGCGAATGGTTCCTGATGGAGAACAAGCTGCATGCTCCGATCGCGGCGGCGGCCGGCATTCGCGATCGGTCGTTCGAGCATGACGGCCGCCGCCCGTGGGTCGTTGGCTATTTCGGCCTGATCCGCGGCGAAGCCACCTTCGAGCTGATGACGCGGCTCGCGGCCCGCCTGGGCGACAAGGTGGTGTTCAAGTTCCGCGGCGCCCTGACGACGGTCGACGAGGTGCGCTTTCGCGACGCGCTGGCACGGCATCCCAACATGACCTACGGCGGCCCCTATCGGCCGCACGAGGACCTGCCTTCGCTCTATGAAGATGTCGATCTCGCCTGGGCTATCGATCTCGAGAACACCGACCACAATTCCCGCTGGCTGCTGCCCTGCCGCTTCTACGAAGCCGGGCATTTCGGCGTTCCGTGCCTGGCCGTGCACGGCTTCGAGTTCGGAGCCCTCATCGAGGAGCACCGCATCGGCTGGACCTTCGGCAGTCCGCTCGAGGAACAGCTGAGCCGCTTCTTCCAGACGCTGACGCCCGACACCTATCGCGATGTGCGCGACCGCCTGCTCGCCCGATCACAGAGCACCTTCGTCGCCGAGGAGGATGGGACGGCGCTGTCGGCCGCGCTGACGCGTCTCGAGGCGGCGGGCCCTGCCGCCGCGCAGAGTGCGCGAGGGTCGATCAGCAAAGGTGCGATCGCGACCGCGCCGGCGCAACAGTCGCGGCGTTGATCATCACGCAGTCGAACTCGACCAGCCGCAGGTTGCGGTCGCGGCTGATCGGATAGAGGCCGGTGATCTCGAAGCCGCGTTCGTTGAGGTAGCGGATCGTGTCGATGTAGCTCGGCATGCTCTTGTAGATGCCGATCACCGACGCCTCGGTCTGCAGCGCGCTGATCGAGGGCAGGCTCTCCTCGGCGCCGTGCAGTACCTCGATGTCGAAGCCCTGGGTATCGATCTTCAGGTAGGGGCGCGAGAAGCCCAGCTGCTGTCGCAGGACAGGCAGGATCCGGTCCAGCGTGCGCACCGCGACCACCTCGGTGCGGCACGGAATGTTGAGCTCGCCGTACTCCGACACGCGCGTGTTATCGGGCTCGAGGAAAGAGCTGAACTGGTCCGACGCCATGACGTTGATCGGCATCGCCCCGCTCTTGCTGCCCAGCGCATAGCCCTCGACATGCCAGTCGCGATCCTCGCGGGACCGCGCCCGCAGGATCTCGATGTGCCGGCCGACCGGCTCGAAGGACACGATCGGCCCGTCGAAGAGCACGCGATCGCGCAGGAAGTCGCGGTACTGGCCGACATTGGCGCCGACATCGAGCACGCAGTCGATCTTCTGGCTGGCCAGCAGCTCGCGCAGATGCAGCGCGAAGTCGCGTTCCTTCATCTCGCGCAGGGGCACGATGTCGTAGCCGAAGGACCGGCTGACCTTGAGGATGGAATCCTTGACGAGCTTCAGCATGACGAAAGCTTCCCGCGCGACTCTTCAGGCAAGTGTCCCGCAACATTTGCCGGTCGGGCCGACAGCGGAAGTGACCTTTCGGTGTCTGGGCGTGCAGACCCCGTCGATACCGGTCGGAGGGCGGGGTCATCGTGTGTGACACATTTCTTACCTTCCCCCGCCAGCGGGGGAAGGTAAGGGATGCTGTCGTGCCGAGCACGGCTAGGAATCTAAATAATCCCTGTCCCACTTGCACCAAAGGGGCGTCGGCGACACGCGTAGGGGTTAAAATTGCTCCCGGCGGCGAGAGGCGTAGCTTCGCCGGCATGAGCACGGAAACCACACCCCCTCTCTCGCCGCGCCACGAGCGCTTCGTCCTGGAGTTCCTCAAGGACGGCAATGCCACCCAGGCCTATGTCCGCGCCGGCTACTCGCCGCGCGGCGCCCAGCCCAGCGCCTCGCGCCTGCTGCGCGATCCCCGGATCGAGGCCGCCATCACCGCCGGCCGGGCGCGCATGGCCCAGGCGCTCGAGGTCGACGTCACCCGCCTGGCCCAGGAATACGCCAGGATCGCCTTCGCCAATGTCGTGGACTTCCTCACCGTCGAGGCCGACGGCCGGGTGCGCGTCGACCTGATGAAGGCGAGCCAGGCGCAGTGCGCCAGCATCGTCGAGCTGAAGGTCAGCAACCATAGCAAACGAGAGCAGACCGTGACCCTGAAGCTCGGCAAGCTGCAGGCGCTGAACATGCTGACGAAGCAGGTCGGCCTGCTGGTGGCCAAGCCGAAGCCGGGGCTGACGCCGGAGGATCGCGAGCGCTACGAGGAGCGCATCGCCGGCTACGAGCGCGGGCTCGACCATAGAGATGAAGAGAAACGGCGCTGGCGCCAGGAGCTCGAGGAGGTGCGCGCCGCGCTCGCGGCGGCGCACGCCACCATCGACGCCGCCAACCTGATCCGCCCCGGCCCCGGCAAGCCGCCGCCAGAGTCGCCTACAGAGTCGCCGCCCGCCGAGTCGCCACCCGCCGAGTCGCCGCCTGCCGAGACGAAAGCCGAGCCGCAGCGCGTGGTCGAGCCGCAGCGCGTGGTCGAGCCGGGCATGCCGACGACGCCGCCGCCGAACTTCGCGCCCGGCCTCCATTCTTACGCCCAGCTCGTCTACACAAACGGGCGCCAGCGCCGCCCGGAACCGGACTCGGGCAACGCCCGGCGCGATACGGAACCCGGCGACTTCGACCCACTCGGCTATTCCCAGGAAGCCGAGGATGCCATCGCCGAACTGCAGGCCTCGATCTACGGGACAGGTGAGTGAAGCGGCTCAACCTTCCCCCGAAGGGCGGGCGATCGCGCATGGGGATGGCCTTCTGCTCCCTCGCCCCGCAAGCGGTGAGAGGGAGAGACGCCATAGGCGATAGCACTGCCCGGTCGGCCGAATCAGAACTGCACGCCACCCCTGAGCATGAAGATGTTGCGGCCGAAGTCGAGGCTGGCGACATCGGAGTCGCGGTTGGTGTACTGGTAGGTCGGGCCGATGAAGAAGTTCTCGGTCGGCTGGTACCGCAGGCCGATCTCGAGGATCAGGTAGCGATCGAGGCGCGCCGGCGTGCCGGGGACCTGGTTGTTGAGGCGGTAGTCGTCCCAGCCGATGGCGGCGCCGGCAGCGACACGGATATTGGGCCGCAGACGATAGTCGACGTTCACGCCCGCCAGCGTCGACCAGTAGCCGCTGTAGCCGCCGACGTTGGTTTCCTCGATCGTGCGCCGGACATAGGGCCTGACGAACAACGGGTGATACGGATTCCAGGTGCCCGACAGACCGAAGATCGCGCCGCGGATCTGGCCGAGCCTCGCATCACGATAGTCCTGCGCACGGAAACCGGCGAAGCCTTCGAGCTGGGTGATGCCGCCGAGATCGAGGGTGGCGCCGGCGACGATGTTCCAGCCCGTGGAGCTGCGTTGGAAGCCGAGATTGTCGAAGCGGGAATCGTAGAGGCGCTGGTTCAGCCCGCCCTGCACCCAAAGCTCCGTGCCTTCGACGAACTCGTAGCCGACCCGCAGGGTTTCATCGAACTCGTTGCGATTGCGGTTCTCGTTGTTCACCACGCCGGCGATATTGAGCGACTTGTTGTTGGTATAGCTGACGCGCTCCCAGCGGCCTTCCAGGCGCGTGAAGACACGGTTGAACTTCTGGTAGTAGCCGATGTTCGCCCGGCTATCGAAATACTTGTTCGGGTCACGTCCCGCCAGCGAATTGGGCGAGCCGCGCTCCTCGTGCTTGCGGCTGAGCGAGGCGCCGCCGAACAGGTACCAGTTGCGCTGGATGTCGAGGCGGCCGGTTCCGCCGATCGAGAAATCCTGGAAGTTCTCGCTGCTGGCACCGTGATAGAAACCGATCGAGCCGGCGGCGAACAGGTTCAGTGCGTGATTGTTCCAGTTCGACCGCAGATCGACGCGCGGATTGACCACGGTGATGAACCTGCCGACCCGGTTGTTGGTCGTGGCAAAGACGTTGTCGTTGTACATCTCCACCAGCTCGAGCGTCGGATACAGCAGGAACCCGCCCAGTCGGATGCCCGGCGGGTCGTAATTCTCGCCCGGGCCGGGCTGGACCTGCCCGGGGCGCTGGGGAATCGACTGGGTGGGCGTAGGCTGCTGCGCCAAGGCCTGCGACATGCCGGCCGTCAGGACGAGCGTCGCCGCCCAGCAGGCCGCGGCCAAGGATACCCGTGGATTCATTGTGGTTCCCCTGATCGCCCGCCTCTATGGGTCGACAGACTGTCCTTTGTTGTGACGCACTGTGCGGCCCCGATCGCATTGAGGCAACACGCAAATTCATCCCCGCGCGGCCGACACCGATCCAGTGAATCGCTGCGACGATCGCAGTCATGCCGGAGTGACAAGCACCATGCGCGGAACGCAGGCTCGACGCGCCTCATCACAACTCATTGATTTAGGAAGGAGAAAATGGTGCCCAGGGGCGGAATTGAACCACCGACACTGCGATTTTCAGTCGCATGCTCTACCAACTGAGCTACCTGGGCCCATTGCGTGCTGGCCCGCGGCTTATAGAAAACCCGTTCCGCCTTGTCCAGCGCGCGCGAAGCGCCGGTCTGGTATAGTTCCATCCCATGACCCTGCAGCGCGCGGCCCTCTGGACGATCGTCATCGCCGCCACTGTTTATCTGCTGATCGTCGGCCGCAGCCTGCTGCTGCCCTTCGTCCTCGCCCTGGTGCTCTGGTACATGGTCGACGCCCTGGCCGACGCGATCGAGCGGCCGCCGCGGCTCAAGATCAAGATCCCGCGCCTGGTCGCCCTGACCGCCGCGATCCTGGCGATGGGCGGGTTGCTCTGGGTTCTGGGCCGCACGATCACGGCCAACGTCACCGCCGTCATCGCCGCCGGACCGAGCTACCAGGTGCGCCTGGAGAAGCTGATCAACCAGGCCTGGAGCCTGGCGTCCGACGAGCCGCCGCCCTCGCTGGCCGAGCTGGTCGGCCGCATCAGCATCGCCGACACGCTGGCCGACGTCGCCTCGGCGGTGGCGGCCCTGATCAGCGTCGCCGGCATCGTGCTGGTTTACACCGGCTTCCTGTTCGTCGAGGCCGGCAATTTCCGGCGCAAGCTGACCCTGATGTTCACCGACCCGGCGCAGGAGGCGCGCATGCTGTCGGTGCTCGACCGCATCAGCCGCGACATCCGCGTCTACATCAGGATCAAGACCACGCTCGCCACGCTGACCTCGGCAGCGGCGTACGTCCTGATGGCCGCCGTCGGCGTCGACTTCGCCGGCTTCTGGGCGGTGATGATGTTCTTCTTCTACTTCATTCCCACCATCGGCTCGATCCTGGCGATCATCGCGCCGACGCTGCTCACCCTGGTGCAGTTCGACAGCCTCACGCCCTTCCTGATCGTGCTGTTCACCGTGGGACCGCTGCAGATCATCATGGCCAATGTCGTCGAGCCGGCGATGCTGGGCCGCTCGCTGAACCTCTCGGCGCTGGTGGTGATCATCTCCCTGATGGTCTGGGGATCGATCTGGGGCGTGGTCGGCATGTTCCTGTGCGTGCCGATCATGGTGGTGATGCTGATCGTGCTGTCGAACTTCGAGAGCACGCGCCCGGTGGCGGTGCTGCTGTCGGCCGACGGCAGGCTGCCCTCCGAGCACGCCTGACATGTCCGCATCGCGGTTCGGGCGGGTTTACAGCCCGCCTGGAACGGACGGATCATTCCAGCCAACAGCAAGCGGCACCCGAGGAAGCGACATGACCAAGCGGCCGATCTCCGCCGATTCGCACATCACCGAACCGCCCAATTGCTTCATCGACTTCATCGATCCGGCGTTCCGCGACCGCGCGCCCTACCTGCAGCGCGGCACCGAGAAGGGCGACGTGTTCATGATCCCCGGCATGGGCTCGCCGATGCCGGTGTCGCTGGCCTCGGGCGCCGGCGTGCCGGCCGAGGAGCTCAGCACCATTGGCGCCGACTTCGACCGGCTGCACCGCTCCGGCTGGGATCCCAAGGCACGCCTGGCCGACATGGACCGCGACGGCGTCGCCGCCGAGATGATCTACCCCTCGGTCGGCATGCTGATCTGCAATCACAAGGATCTCGACTACAAGCGCGCCTGCATGGAGGCCTATAACCGCTGGCTGCAGACCTATTGCGCCGAAGCGCCGGAACGCATCTTCGGCCTCGGCCAGACGGCGATGCGCACCGTCGAGGAAGGCATCGAGGATCTGCGGCGCATCAAGGCGATGGGCTTCAAGGGCGCCATGCTGCCGGGCGATCCCGGCGTCGAGGACTACGACAGCCGCATCTACGATCCGTTCTGGGAGGCCGCCGTCGACCTCAGGATGCCGCTTTCCTTCCACATCCTCACGTCGCGCAGCGACGGCGTCAAGAAGCACCGCGGGCCGCGCATCAACTCGTTCCTGTCGATCATCCGCGGCAACCAGGACATCATGGGCATGCTGGTCTACGCCGGCGTCTTCGAGCGGCATCCCGGGCTGAAGATCGTCTGCGTCGAGGCCGACGCCGGCTGGGCGCCGCATTTCATGTACCGCATGGACCACGCCTACAAACGGCACCGGCACTGGATGCGCGGCAATGAGCTGCCGAAGATGCCGAGCGAGTACTTCCGCGAGAACATCTACATGACGTTCCAGGACGACTGGACCGCCTTCAAGTTCGCCGGCGACATGAACCACCACCGCCTGATGTGGGCCAGCGACTTCCCGCACAGCGATTCGACCTGGCCCAACAGCCAGCAGGTGATCGCCGAGCAGACCGCGCACATGAGCGCCGACATGCGCGACGCGATCCTGCACGACAACGTCGCCGAGCTGTATTCGCTGACCGTGCAGTAGAAAACGTTGACGCCGTCAGCCGGGCGTCATAAAGTGAGCGCACACTTTGTTCAGGCGCACCATCCCGGTGCGCCTGTCGTTTTCGGGAGAAGTGTAAATGCGCATCCGTCCGGTCGCCGCCTCGCTCGCGGTCTCGCTGCTGTCCCTGCCTGCGCTGGCGCAGGAGAAGGTCGGCGTCGCCGCCTGCGACGACTTCCTCATGAAGTACGAGGCCTGCGTCACCAAGATGCCGGCGGCGACGCAGCAATCGGTGAAGGACTCGATCGTGCAGATGCGCTCGGCCTGGAAGGCGGCGGCGACCGACGCCAACAGCAAGGCGGCGCTGGAAACCAGCTGCAAGAGCACGGCCGAGTCGATGAACCAGTCGATGTCGGCCTACGGCTGCAAGTTCTGATCTCCGCCGGTCAACCAGAGCGATCATAGGATCGCGCATCGGCAGAAGCGCAGAGCGGGTCCCCGTGTCGGGGACCCGCCATCTGCCGCCTCGCCGCCGCTTCCGCTGCGGTCATGGCGGCAATCGCGCTCGACTGTCACCGCTGTCACCGCAGGTCCCGGACGCGTTCGTCGGACACGCTTGATTCGGATCTGAAGTCCACGACAATGGGCACGTCCCGCGTGGCTTCGACCGTCGGGACCCTCAGTCCGGCCCGCCCGACCACCGTGCGGTCGACAGCCTTCGATGGGATATTGCCCGCACCATTTCTTCTGATCCAGGCGGACCGCCGCGATGGCACGCCGATCGGAAGCCACGGGAGCCAGTCGAGTTGACCTCAGCCATCTACGTCGTCGTCAACGCGGTGCTGGAAACCCGATACGAGAAGCGAACCGGCATCCCGCGCGTCGAGTACGAGGTCGCGCGATACCTGGTGGCCCGTGGCGCCAAGGCGGTGGCGTGGGAGCGCAACAGGTTCGTCCCGATCGACTTCGAGCGCATGTTCGAAACGCCCGCCGAAACCGGCTCGCTCGATGTCGATGGTGCCTGCGATGCGCCGACCGCCCACTCGTCGATGCCGCGCCTGCGACTGGCGCTGGCACGTGCCCTCGGTCCGCTGGCGAGGCGTTCGCCGCCCTGGGCGAACCTGTCCCGCATCGTCCATGGTCTGGTCGCAGCCGAATGGCCGCGTCTGACGACGCAGCAGCGACGCGCCGTCCTCGAGCGCCTCGGCCTCAGCCGCGACCGCCAGCGTCTGGTCCGATTTCTCCAGGTGCTGGGCGGGCGCCGTGGTGGCCCGCGGCGGCCGGTCTTCTTCTATCCGAGAGCCAGGCTCTCGAGCGGCGCCACCCTCCTCCTGCTGAGCACATGGTGGGACGATTGGCCGTTCGATGTCACCGCACGCCTGAAGGCCTCGCATGACCTGCGCTTCGTCTGCATGATTCACGACCTGCTGCCGATCCGGCATCGCGAGTTCTTCCACGCGCCTTCGCAGTGCGATCGAGCCCGTCGCCATGTCGACCTGGTCCTGCGCCTGGCGGACGGCATATGCACCACCTCGCGGTACGTCGCGAACGACCTCGCCGCCTATGCGGCGGAAACCGGCGTGACGATCCGGCCCATCACGCCCGTCGCGCTCTGCTCGGATCTGCGACGCAGCGCGCCAGCCGCGCAATCGAGCGAGCTCAGCCGGGTGGGGCTGCAGCCGAACGGCTTCGTCCTGTACGTCTCCAGCGTCAATCCGCGCAAGAACCACCAGTGGGCGTATCATCTGTGGCGCCGCGCCGTGCAGCAGATCGGCGATGCCGTGCCGACGCTCGTCTTCGCCGGCCAGGGCGTCGACGGCGGCTCCCTGCGACTGATGTCGCAGGACGGCCTGATGTGGGACCGAAAGCTCAAGACCTTCGAGAGTCCGACCGACGCCGAACTGGCGTGGCTCTACGAGAATTGCGCTTTCACCATCTTTCCGTCCCTGGCCGAGGGCTGGGGGCTGCCGATCACCGAATCGCTCTCCTTCGGCAAGTACTGCCTGGCCGCGGACAACACCTCGCTCGCGGAAGCCGGTCAGGGTCTTGTCTTCCACGCCGATCCGCTCGACGGGGCCGCGTGGCTCGCGGAGATCCGGCGGCTGGTTTGCGAGCCCGGCTACCTTGCCGCCGCAACGGCGCGCGTGGCCGCGGAATTTCGCTCGCGCAGCTGGGACGACGTCAGTGCCGAGGTTCTCGCGCTCGTCGAACGCACCCGAGCCGCCGCCCCGATCAATTCGGTCCGCTCGACCGCGAACGGCGCGTGAACTCCGTGCCTGGAGCATCGAGCGGTCAATCGGACCCACCTGTCATCCCGATCGCAGCGAGGGATCCAGGCAGCTTCCCTGGATCCCTCGCTGCGCTACAGGGGCCGCGGACGGCCCCGAGGATGACAGGGCGGCACCGACTTCGGGCTCGTCGCTCTACCGCTGATTCGGAATGATCGCCGCGAGGTCGGCCGACAGGATCGAGCGGATCGTTTCGCGCGCGTCGTCGATCCGCCTTGCCGCCGCCGCCACCTCGCCCGCCAGCGACATGGCCATGGCGAGCCGCTGGCCGCGCGCCGCGATCGCCGCGGCTTCCGATTCGTGGCCGCGGCACCACTCGATCTTGTCCCTGAGGTCGCCCAGATCGGCCGCGACCGGCACGTAGTGCTGCCACGGCACAAGCGCGTCGGAGTACCATTGCCGGTACCCGCCGCTCGATTCGGGCTTCAAGATGCAGCAGCCCAGAAGCAGACGCGTGAAGGTGCTCGACCAGGCCAGCGAGTTGCCGTCGACCGCGACATGGTAGCGGACGTCGGCCCAGGCGGCGTTGGCGATGTACTCCCCGAGAATCCCCGCCGCCCGCACCTTCTCGACATCGGCCTCGGTCCAGGGCGGCAGGATGGTCGCGAACCTGGCGTCGCAGCCGGGCACGTCGCGCAGCATCAGGCACATCCGCGCGCGCAGGCTGAGACCCGGCGTGTCGGCCGTCATGTCCTCGGCCCAGATCCGGCCCTGCCCGGTCGTCGAGCCGCGCCACAGGACCACATCGCGCCGCTCGGCGAAGGGCCGCGCTCGCGCTCCCGCGGCCCGTTCGGCGGCGTAACCGCCGCTCAGCACGAAGTCGACATCGGGAACAAGGATGCTGTCGGGCAGATTGCTGCAGAAGCCGACGATCCCCGGGCCCGATGCTTCGGAGTCGGAGAACTCGGCGACGCCTGAGATGCCCGCTCGACAGCGCGACAGCACGACGGCCATGGCACTCACGCGGCACATCGTGGGCCACACCTCGCCGACGAGCCTTGAAGCATGCACCGAGAGCGCCAGTCCGGAGCGGTCGAGAGAGAAGCCGAGGTGGTGGGTGTCGGACCCGTCATGGCGGGCGACAATCCGGACGCCGCAAGCGGAGCCGATCTCCTTCCTCGCCTTGCGGGCGACCCTGCCCTTGTTCCACTCGATCGCGAGTTGTTTCCGGAGCCCGCCCCTGCTCATCCTCATCAGACAGATTGCCCTCGGTTTTCGTCGTCGCAGCGATTGCCGGCATGCGCACCGACCCTAGTCAAAGCCGTCGGATCAGGATAGCCAGCGCTGACCATCGCAAAAATGAGCGTGCGCTCGCTCGCAAAATGAGGCATAGTGTCGGCGATCCTGTCGGAGCCCGCCATGCGTCTCCTCGCCATCGCAGCCTTGGCGACGCTGATCGCCGCCTCGCCCGCCGCGGCGCAGGACCGCACTGGCGTGCGCGACTGCGATGACTTCATCGTGTGGTTCGCCGCCTGCATGCGGGCGGCCCCGATCCCCCCGGAGGCGATGCCGATCTTCCAGGCGGCGCTCGAGCAGATGCGTTCGGGCTGGCGGTCGATGGCGGACAACAGCGATGGCCGTGCCGCCCTGGCGCGCTCCTGCCGCGACTACGGCAACCAGATGCGCCAGCAACTCTCCGGCTTCGGTTGCCGCCCCTGACCGGGCGCGACGAACAGGCAGCTTCCCTGGATCCCTCGCTGCGCTACAGGGGCCACTCGCCGCCCTATCGTTCTTCCGGATCGCGCTCGCCGGGCGCTTCGTCGGTCTCGACGCGATAGTCCTCCTTGAACCAGCGCCCGAGATCGATATCGGCGCAGCGCTTGGAGCAGAAGGGCTGGTATTTCGCGTCCACCGGCTTGCCGCATATCGTGCAGGCGGCATTGGCGCCGACCAGCCGCAGGCGCGGACGATCACGCGTCATCGGCCTTCGCCCTCGAGCATGCCGGCTTCGCCCAGCGCCCGCGCCAGGGGGGCACCGCGCCGCGCCCGCGTGATCTCCATCAGTCCCAACCGTGTCATGCCCACCACTTGGGTCGGCACCGGGTCTTCGGCAAGCCGGGCCGCCATTGCCGCCTGGAGCTGGTTGCGGTCGTGCGGGCCACGCATGTCGATGAAGTCGACGACGATGATGCCGCCGATGTTGCGCAATCGCAGCTGACGGGCAATCTCGTCGACCGCCTCGAGGTTGGCCTGCAACGGCGTGCGCGGCCCCTGTCCCTGGCGCGCGCCGGCCGAGCCGGTATCGACATCGACGGCGCACAAGGTCTGGCCCGGCTCGAACAGCAGCTCGACGCCCGAGGCCAGCGCGATGCGCGGCGCCAGCGCCGTCTCGATCTGGCCGGCGATGTCGAAGGAATCGAGCACCGCGCCATCGCCGCTCTCGACCACGCGCAGATTGGTGCGGTCGCCGGCGCTGTCGATCGCCTGGCGCAGGCGAAGGCCGAGATTGCGATCGTCGACCACGATCTCGGCCAAGGTACCGCCATGGTCGCGCTGCACCCGCAGCAGCGGATGCGGCTCGGCATGCAGGGTCGTGGGCGGCGTCGAGGCGAGCGCGCGCGTGCGCAGCGACTCCCAGCGCGCCGTCAGTCCCTGCGCCTCGCGCGCCACCGCTTCGGGCGCCACCGTCGCCGCCGCGGTGCGCACGGTATAGCCGCCCTCCTCGCCGGCGCCGGCATTGGCCATCGCCGCCGCCAGGCGTCCGCGCGAGGCGTCGTCCTCGATGCGTCGCGAGAAGGCGAGGCCCTGCTCGTAGGGCTTGAAGACGACGAAGCGCCCGACCAGGCCGAGATTCATCGTCAGTCGTGCGCCCTTGTCCTCGGTCGGATCGCGCGAGACCTGGACCAGCAGCGGCATGCCCGCCGGCGGCGGGCGGCCATCCTCGAAGCCCACCATGTCGAGGCGACGCAGGAAGCCGCCGCGCGCCTGGCCGATGTCGACGAAAGCGGCGTCGAGCTCGGGCGAGTAGCGTTCGACGCGACCCAGGACGATCGCGCCCTCGAAATCGGGCCGGCCGCGCGGACGCACCGCGACGTCGAGCAGGCGCGCGCCGGCCAGCGAGGCGATGATGGTCGCCGCTTCGCCCTCGTGACAGACCACCCGGTCGACGCCACTCATCTCAGCCAGCCTCCGGCGCGCAACATCTGCGTGACCTCGAACAACGGCAATCCCACGACATTGCTGTAGGAACCCGACAGAAAGGAGACGAAGCCCGCCGCCCGTCCCTGGATGGCGTAGCCGCCGGCCTTGCCGCTCCATTCTCCGGACGACAGGTAGGACTCGATCTCCGCCGGGCTCAGCCGCTTGAAGCGCACCACGCTCGCCACCAGGCGTTCGCGCCGCGTGCCGTCGGGCGCCACGACGCAGACCGCGCCCAGCACGCGATGGCGGCGGCCCGACAGCAGGTCGAGGCAGGCGCGCGCCGCCTGCGCCGTATCGGCCTTGGGCAGGATGCGCCGGCCGCAGGCGACGACGGTGTCGGCGGCGAGCACGATGTCGCCGGCGCTGACCACCGCCGCCGCCTTGGCCCGCGCCATGCGCCGCGCATAGGCGAGCGGCAGCTCGCGGCGGGCCGGCGTCTCGTCGACATCGGCCGGCGCGATGCGCACCGGCTCGATGCCGATCTGGCGCAACAGCTCGAGACGACGCGGCGACGCGGACGCCAGGACAAGAGGACAGGACAGGGACATGCGCGCCATCCCTACAGCGCGCGGGCCTCACTTGAAACGGAAAACGATCCGTCCCTTGGTGAGATCGTAGGGGGTCATCTCGACCTGGACGCGATCGCCCGTCAGCACGCGGATGCGATTCTTGCGCATCTTGCCCGAGGTGTGGGCGAGGATCTCGTGGTCGTTGTCGAGTTTCACGCGAAAGGTCGCGTTGGGCAGCAGTTCGCTCACCGTGCCGGCGAATTCGATCAGGTCTTCCTTGGCCATACAGCAGTCCGGGCAAGCAATCGATCGCGCGAAAAATTGCTACCGGCGCCGCGCCGAGTCAAGACGGCGGCGGCTGGCCTGGCTGAAGCAAACTGTCGTCCCTCGCTGCGCTCGGGACGACAGCGCTACTTCACTAGACCTGGACCCAGCCGGTGGCGCCGAAGCGGCCGCGCATGCGCATCATCAGGGCGTCGCGCATGCCGCGATAGGCGTGCAGGCGGATCTCGCGGCCGCCCTCCACGGCGCTGGGATCGGAAGTCGGCCAGTACTCGACCGCCGTCGCCACGTCGCGGGTCAGCTCGAGGGCGGCGTGATGCGCCTCGGGCGAGAGCGTGACGATCAGGTCGAACTCGCCGGGGTCGACGTCTTCCAGGGTCTTCACGTTGTGGCGGTGCAGATCGACGCCCATCTCGTCGAGCACGACGAGCACGAAGGGATCGACCTCGCCGGCCTGCACGCCGGCGGAGTCGAAATAGGCCCGCATGCCGTAGAGTCGCTTGGCCAGCGCCTCGGCCATCGGCGAACGCACGGCGTTGTGGGTGCAGGCGAAGAGCACGCTGTCGGGAAGCTCGCCCTTCGCCATCCCCGGCCTCAGGCCCTGACGTGCAGCGCGCAGATCAGCGTGAACAGCCGGCGCGCCGTGTCGTGGTCGACCTCGATCTTGCCGGCGAGGCGCTCGCGCAGGAGCTCGGAGCCTTCGTTGTGCAGGCCGCGGCGCCCCATGTCGAGCGCCTCGATCTGCGACGGGCTCAGTCGCTTGATGGCGTCGTAGTAGCTCTCGCAGATCATGAAGTAGTCCTTCACGACCTTGCGGAACGGGGTGAGCGACAGGACGATGTCGCGCAGCTTGCCGCCGTCCCTGGCCGTGCGGACGTCGAGCACCAGGCGGTTCTCGTGGATCGCCAGGCGCAGGCGGTAGGGTCCCCTGGCACCCACCAGCTTGAACGAGTTGCCCTCGAGCAGGTCGAAGATCGCGACCTTGCGCTCGTGCTCCGCTTCGGACGAGCGGTACTGGATCGACTCGTCGTCGAGCTCGATGTCGACGACAAGGTCGGTGCGCGAGGGACTCACGACAGCCCCTGGGACCGCCGGCGGTCCCAAAGTATCTCGGCTGTGTTTGGCCGTACCACCGCAAGGTCCTTCGCAGCGCTCAGGACGACGGCGAGCGGTTGGTGCGGATCGACACCGAGCGGCCATGCGCCGGCAGGCCCTCGGCCTCCGCCAGCGTCATCGCCGCCGGCGCAAGGCGGGCGAGCGAGGCGGCGTCGCACGAGACGATCGAGGTGCGCTTGAGGAAGTCCGACACGCCCAGCCCCGAGGAGAAGCGCGCCGTGCGCGAGGTCGGCAGCACGTGGTTGGTGCCGGCGACGTAGTCGCCGATGGCTTCCGGCGTATGCCGCCCGACGAAGATCGCGCCGGCGTGGCGGATGCGCCTCAGCAGCTCGGCCGCCGGAGCAGGCTCCATGCACAGCTCGATATGCTCGGCGGCGATGCGGTCGGCGAGCGGCGCGGCGTCGAGCAGCGAGGGCACCAGGATCACCGCGCCGTTGCCGGTCCAGCTCGCCCGCGCGCGCGCGCCGGTGGCCAGCGCCTTGAGCTCGCTCTCGACGGCGCGGCAGACGGCGGCGGCGAAGGCGGCATCGTCGGTGATCAGGATCGACTGCGCCGCCTCGTCGTGCTCGGCCTGAGACAGCAGGTCGGCGGCGATCCAGCCCGGATCGTTCTGGCCATCGGCGATCACCAGGATCTCCGACGGGCCGGCGATCAGGTCGATGCCGACCCTGCCGAAGACCTGGCGCTTGGCGGCCGCGACATAGGCGTTGCCGGGCCCGACGATCTTGTCGACCGGCGCGATGCTCGCGGTGCCCCACGCCAGCGCCGCCACCGCCTGCGCGCCGCCGACGCGATAGATCTCGTCGATGCCGGCGGCCTCGGCGGCACACAGCACCAGAGGGTCGAGCGCGCCGTCGGGCGTCGGCACGACCATGGCGATGCGCGGCACGCCCGCCACCCTGGCCGGCACGGCGTTCATCAGCACCGACGACGGATAAGCCGCCTTGCCGCCGGGCACGTAGAGGCCCACCGCGTCGATCGGCGTGAAGCGCGCGCCCAGCCGCACGCCCGCCTCGTCGGTGAAGTCGACATCCTGCGGCAGGAGCTTGCGGTGATAGGCCTCGATGCGTCGGGCGGCGAAGGCGATGGCCTCGCGCCGCTCGGCCGGCACGGCGGCAATCGCCTTCGCAATCTCCTGCTGCGAGAAGCGCAGGGATTGCGGCGTCAGGGTCAGGCGATCGAAGCGCTGGGTGTACTCGATCACCGCCTGATCGCCGCGGCGGCGCACGTCGGCGACGATGTCGCGCACCACGCCGTCGACATCGGCACCGCTATCGCGGTCCCTGGCGAGGAAGGCGGCGAAGGCGGTCTCGAATTCCGCCGCCCCGGTATCGAGCCGCAGCGGGCCCGACGCTTCAGGCTGCCTGGGCGACATCGCGGAAGCGCTCGATCCAGTGGCTCACGCGCTCCGGCCGCGTCTTGAGCGCGGCGCGGTTGACGATGAAGCGCGAGGTCACGTCGGTGATGTGCTCGATCTCGACCAGGCCGTTGTCGCGCAGGGTCTTGCCGCTGGCGACGAGGTCGACGATGCGATGGCTGAGCCCCAGACTCGGCGCCAGCTCCATCGCGCCGCTGAGCTTGATGCATTCCGCCTGCACGCCACGCGCCGCGAAGTGCCGTTGGGTCACCTCGGGGTACTTGGTGGCGATGCGGATATGACTCCATCTCCTGGGATCGTCCGAGCCGGCCATCTCCGCCGGCTCGGCCACCGCCAGGCGGCACTTGCCGATACCCAGATCGACCGGGGCGTAGATCTCCGGGAAGTCGAACTCCATCAGCACGTCGGAGCCGCAGACGCCCAGATGCGCCGCGCCGAAGGCGACGAAGGTGGCGACGTCGAAGCTGCGCACCCGGATGACGTCGAGGTCGTCGATGTTGGTGGTAAAGCGCAGCAGGCGCGAGTCGGGGTCGTCGAAGGCAGGCTCGGGATGGATGCCGGCTTCACGCAGCAACGGAGCCGCCTCGCCCAGGATACGTCCCTTGGGCAAGGCCAGGATCAGCTTGTCGTTGGCGGGGGCGGCGACGCCCCCGGTCTGCATGGTCACGTCAGGCACTCCCGGGCGGGCAGGCGGTTTCGCACATGCGAAAGGAGCCGACAAGGGCGCCCAACCCTTCCCCCGGAGGGGGGAAGGTGCCCGAAGGGCGGATGGGGGATGTCCCAACGACACCGCCGTTCGTCTTCGACATCCCCCTTCCGTCGCTCCGCGCCACCTTCCCCCTCCGGGGAAGGTAGAAGAATCAGGATGTTGCATCCGCCAGCGGATGATCCGGCCGGAAGCGCGTCGGCCAGGGCTCGCCGACATCCTCGATGTGGCAGAGCAGGCGCGACGCCTCCAGGCGGATCATGCGGCCATCGGCGAAGCGCAGGCGGATGATGACGCCGCCGCCCTCGGCCTCCTCGCTCTCGATCGCCAGCAGGCCGAGGATGCGGTCGGGCTCCGACAGCGGCATGTCGGCGTGGCGCACGGCACTTACCTCGGCGAAGCCCAGGATGCTGTGGCAGCGCGACCAGGCGCCGTTGTCGTCGGGCAGCGCCTCCCAGCGGAAGCGGTTGGCGACCAAGGCGAACTGCTTCTCCTGCGCCATCCAGGCGATGTCGCGCACCGCCACCAGCGAGTCCTGCAGCGCGGCGGACACGACCTGGAGATCCTCGGCGTCGAGCGCCTTGAGCTTCAGGCGCTGGCTCACTTCAGGCGCTCGATGTCGGCGCCGCAGGCGGCGAGCTTCTCCTCGAGCCGCTCGTAGCCGCGGTCGAGGTGGTAGACGCGGTGCAGCACGGTGTCGCCCGTGGCCGACAGCGCGGCGATGGCGAGCGAGACGGAGGCGCGCAGGTCGGTGGCCATCACCTCGGCGCCGCGCAGCCTGGGCACGCCGCGCACCATGGCCGAGGCGCCGTGGATGTTGATGTTGGCGCCCATGCGGGTGAGCTCGGGCACATGCATGAAGCGGTTCTCGAAGATCGTCTCGGTGATCATCGAGGCGCCCTCGCCGCGCGTCATCAGCGCCATGAACTGGGCCTGAAGGTCGGTGGGGAAGCCGGGATAGGGTTCGGTCATCACGTCGACGCCGTGCAGCGCCCCATTGCAACGCGCGACGCGAAAGCCGGTTGCCGTCGGCGTGAACTCGACCCCGGCCTCGCGCAATTTGGCGACGGCGCTGTCGAGCAGGTCGATGCGGCCGTTGACCAGCTCGACGTCGCCCGCCGTCACGGCCACGGCCATGGCGTAGGTGCCGGTCTCGATGCGGTCGGGGATCACCGTGTGCTCGGCCGCGTGCAGCGCATCGACGCCCTCGATGTGCAGGGTCTCGGTGCCGATGCCGGTGATCTTCGCCCCCATTGCCACCAGGCATTCGGCGAGATCGGTGATCTCCGGCTCGCGCGCGGCGTTGTCGAGCGTGGTGACGCCCCTGGCCAGGCACGCGGCCATCAGCAGGTTCTCGGTGGCGCCGACCGAGACCTTGGGGAAGACGTACTTGGCGCCGCGCAGGCCGCCGGGCGCGCGCGCGACGATGTAGCCGCCGTCGATCTCGATGGTGGCACCCATCGCCTGCAGGCCGGCGATGTGCAGGTCGACCGGCCGCGTGCCGATGGCGCAGCCGCCGGGCAGCGACACCCGCGCCTCGCCGCAGCGCGCGACCAGCGGACCGAGCACCAGCACCGACGCGCGCATCTTGCGCACGATGTCGTAGGGCGCGGTGGTCGAGGCGATGTCGCGCGTGGTCAGCTTGAGCGTCGTGGCGCGGCTGTGGCCGTTCTCGCCCGGCGCGCAGCCGACCTCGGTGCCGTGCTGCTCCAGCAGCCTGATCATCGTGTCGATGTCGGCAAGCCGCGGCACGTTCTTCAAGGTCAGCGGCTGGTCGGTCAGCAGCGAGGCGACCATCAGCGGCAGCGCGGCGTTCTTCGAGCCCGAGACGCGGATGGCGCCCTTGAGCTGTGCGCCGCCGCGGATGCGGATCCGGTCCATCGTCGCCTCCGCCTCAGATGCGCGGCAGGGTCACGCCGCGCTGGCCCTGATACTTGCCGGCGCGATCGCGATAGGACGTCTCGCAGGGCTCGTTGCCCTGCAGGAAGAGGAACTGCGCCGCGCCCTCGTTGGCGTAGATGCGGGCGGGCAGCGGCGTGGTGTTGGAGAACTCCAGCGTGACGTGCCCCTCCCACTCGGGTTCGAGCGGCGTGACGTTGACGATGATGCCGCAGCGCGCGTAGGTCGACTTGCCGACGCAGATCACCAGCGTGTCACGGGGAATCCGGAAGTATTCGACCGTGCGCGCCAGCGCGAAGGAGTTGGGCGGGATGACGCAGATGTCGGTCGTGCGATCGACGAAGCTGGCGTCGCTGAACTCCTTGGGATCGACCACGGCGGAGTTGACGTTGGTGAAGATCTTGAACTCCGGCCCGACGCGCGCGTCGTAGCCGTAGGACGACAGGCCGAAGGAGATCACGCCGGCGCGCTTCTGCGCATCGACGAACGGCTCGATCATGCCATGCTCGGTCGCCATGCGACGGATCCACCGATCCGACATGATCGCCATCTCGCACCCCGTCTTGACCGCGGCGGAAGGGGCTCGCCCGGTGGGCCGGTTCTAACCCTGCCGCGCCCCCGGCTCAATGTCTTCCGTCACCGTCTCCTGGCAAGGGCAGGGCGATCGAACATGGATCTCCTCGGACTTCCCTTCCCCCGGAGGGGGAAGGTGGCGCGCGCAGCGCGACGGATGGGGGATGCTTCAACGAAACCGGCGTCCGCCTTCGACAGCCCCCATCCGCCCTTCGGGCACCTTCCCCCTCCGGGGGAAGGTAAAACTCAGGCAAATCGGTCGCGTTTCCGACAACATTGGTGGCGGGACTTTTCCGCATGGCATCGACACTTTCCCACCCTTTCCGACAACCGTAGGGGTGGAAATCGACGGAGGGCCTTTTCCATGGCTTGCTGGGCGCGAATGGATCCAGGAGACCCCCGGCCCGGCAGATTGTTCCCGCCCCGTGACGGCTGTGACGGCTGTGACAGCTTGGATGAACTTTCCGGGCGATTTGCTGGCTGAGCGGGCGAAGGATCGCCCGCGCCCCTTGCCGCGCCCGCCTGGCGCGGCGGCCCCCCTCTCTCAACAGAAAGAAGGGGGAAACTACCGTCCAAGCCGTCACAAGCGGCACACAGCGACGATGGCGCTACTTCTTCGGCTTCTGCGCCGGCGGTTCGCCAGTCCCGGCCTCCTGCCGCGCCCGGGCCTGCGCCTTGCGGCGGCGCAGGTTCTGACGCAGGGCATCGGCGAGGCGCTTCTCGCGCTCGGTGCGGTCCGTGGACTTCGCCGGGGGCTGGGCCATAGTGGCCTGACTTGTAAGCCCTTTGCCCGGCAGGAGCCACATGCCCACCGCCCTGCGCACGCCCGACGACCGCTTCGCCGACCTGCCGGGCTATGCCTTCGCGCCGCGCTACCTCGAGATCGACGGCCTGCGGATGCACTTTCTCGACGAGGGCCCGCTTGACGCGCAGACCACCTTTCTCTGCCTGCACGGACAGCCGACCTGGAGCTACCTCTACCGGCGGATGATCCCGGTCTTCGCCGCCGCCGGGCACCGCGTCGTGGCGCCGGACCTGTTCGGCTTCGGCCGCTCGGACAAGCCGGCCGACGAGGCCGCCTACACATTCAGCTTCCACCGCGCGTCGCTGGTCGCGTTCATAGAGCGGCTCGACCTGAGCAACATCGTGCTGGTCTGCCAGGACTGGGGCGGTCTCCTGGGGCTGACCCTGCCGCCCGACATGCCTGGGCGCTTTACGCGGCTGCTGGTGATGAACACCATGCTGGCGACCGGCGACGAGCCGCTGCCCCAGGCGTTCCTCGACTGGCGCGCCTTCAGCAACAGCCGGCCCGACATGGCGATCGGCGCGCTGCTCAAGCGCGCCTGCCCGCATCTGAGCGACGCCGAGGCGGCCGCCTACGACGCGCCCTTCCCCGACGCCGCCTGCAAGGCCGGCGTGCGGCGCTTCCCCAACCTTGTCTGTGACCATCCCGACGCCGACGGCGCCGCGATATCACGACGGGCGCGGCAGTGGTGGTCGCGCGAATGGGCGGGCGAGAGCATTATGGCCGTGGGCATGAAGGACCCCGTGCTCGGCTCGCCGGTGATGGCGCGCCTGCGCGAATCCATTCGCGGCTGCCCGCCGCCGATGGCGGTCGCCGAGGCCGGGCACTTCGTCCAGGAATGGGGAGAATCGATCGCCGCGGCAGCCCTCAAGGCCTTCAGGCTCGCGTAAAGCACGAAGTTGCGGCAAACTGCACGCATGCTGCACTACATCAACAAGACCCCCGAACCGCCGCGCAAGAGCCGCGTCGTCGAGGTCGGCTGGCTGCTCAAGGCGCAGCAGGCCGGCTTCATCTGGGAGGAGCCGCGCCAGTTCCGCCGCGCCGACAACCAGGACCCGCGCACGGCCAAGGCGGTGCAGAACTGCCCCGCCGTGGTCGACTACGAGAGCCGCCATTTCGTCGTGCCCTGCCCGATCGACCTGTCGATCCGCCTGGTGCGCGACAAGGAGGGCAAGCCGGCGCTGCAGAACCTTGACGGTCCGCAAAGCGCCATCACCGGCCAGCACCTGTCGAAGCTGGTGCATCTCAACGGCGCCGGCCAGTGGCGCCATCCGCAGCGGCCGGTGATCCAGATCTCGACGCCCTACTACTTCGTCGCCGACGATGTCTGCTGGATGAACCAGCTGCCGCCCTACCTGACCTACCGCGACCCGCCGGTTCCCGGCGTCTTCATCGGCGGCCGCCTGCCGATCCACATCTGGCCGCGGGTGATGATGTGGGCCTTCGAATGGTGGGACACGACCAAGCCGCTGATCCTCAAGCGCGGCGAGCCGTGGTTCCTGCTGCGCTTCGAGACCGACGACCCGACGCGGCCGGTGCGCCTGGTCGAGGCCGAATGGACGCCCGAGCTCAGCGAGTTCGCCAACGGCGCCGAAGCGGTGACCAACTTCGTGCGCCGCACCTTCTCGTTGTTCAAGACCGCCGAGAAGCGCCGGCCCGACAAGCTGATCAAGCGCGTCGAGCGCAAGGCCGCCAGCCGCGAGACCGAGGGGGTATAGCCTTCCTTTCCCCCGGAGGGGGAAGGTGGCGCGCAGCGCCGGATGGGAGATGCCTCAACACACAAGGTGTCCGTCTTCGACATCCCCCTTCCGCCCTTCGGGCACCTTCCCCCTCCGGGGGAAGGGATCATGAGAACCGCCGCGGCCGGATGCCGGCGTGGAACCAGCTGATCAGCGAGTAGATATCGTAGATCGGCACGCCCAAGGCCTCGCGCAGGGCGGCGGCATAGGGCGGCATGTTGGTGCACTCCAGCACGATGGCGCCGATGTCGGGATGCGACTGCATCAGCGCGCGTCCCGCCTCGAGGATATCCTGCTCGGCGCGCGCGACGTCCATGTCTTCCTTCTCGCCGAGGATCAGCGTGCGGAAGAACTCGCGCCCGCGCTCGGTGCCGGCCAACGGCGTGTCGAGCGGCACGCCGGCGGCTTCGAGGTGTCGCGGCGTCAGCGACGAGCCGCTGACAGTGACGACACCGACCCGCTTGCCGGGCGGCAGTGTCGCCTGCACCCAGGGCACCTGGATCAGCGCGCTGGTGGCAACCGGGACGCTCACATGCGCCGCCAGCTCGCGCTGGAACAGCGAGAGGAAGCCGCAATTGGTGGTGATCGCCTCGGCGCCGAGCGACACCAGCTCGGCAGCGGCCTCGAGGAAATCCGGCAGCAACCCCTCGGCGCCCTTCAACACGACTTTCTCGGGACTGGCGCCGCGCACGACCTTGTAGAGCACGGGAAACGGCCAGGTCGTGGCGTTGCCCATGTCGCCGGGAATGCGCGGGAAGCGTGCCTCCAGCATCAGGATGCCCAGCGGCGCGCCGTAGATCGCCTTGCCGCCTCGGGCGATGGTGCTCATGGCTCGCGCTCTCAGAAACGGTCGGGCCGGAACGGCGCGAGGTCGACGGTGGTCGGCTTGCCTGTGGCCAGCTCGGCGATCAGCTTGCCGGTGATGCCGGCCATGGTGAGCCCGAGATGGTCGTGGCCGAAGGCGAAGAAGACGTTGCCGTGGCGCGGCGAGCGGCCGATCACCGGCTTCGAATCGGGATGCGAGGGACGCGGCCCCATCCATTTCGACGCCGGCTCGCCCGCCAGCCCGGGCAGCAGCGCCATGGCGTGGCGCTTCACCCGATCGGCGATGCGCATGTCGGGCGGCGCATCGGGTGCGGCGAACTCGGCCACGCCGGTGGCGCGGATGCCCTCGTGCATGTGGGAGATCGCGACGTTGCGGTCGGCCGAGATCAGGGCGCGCTTGAGCGCGAAATCCTGGTCGGCGAACATCACGTGGTAGCCGCGCTCGGCCTCCAGCGGCACCGCGGTGCCGAGCTGCTTCGCCAGCCGCCGCGACCAGACTCCGGCGGCGATCACCACCTGATCGACGTCGAACGCACCGCGATCGGTGAGGAGCGTCGTCGGCCCCGCGGCGCCGATCTCGAAGCCCTTGACCTCGGCCTGCACGATCTCGCCGCCGCGCCGCACGAAGTCCTTCGCCAGCGAGTCGGTGAGCCGGAACGGATCGATGGTGCGGCTGACATCGGGCAGCGACACCGCCTTGACCACGCTCTTCGAGAGCGCCGGCTCCATCTGCCGCGCCTCGTTGCCGTCGAGGATGTCCATGTGCACGCCGTTGCGGCGGCGCAGGTCGAGCGCGTAGGCCGCGCCGTCGAAGGCGGCCTCGCTCTCGAACACCATCATCAGGCCGTTGTGGTCGACCCACTGGCCGGCATCGGCGCCCTCGATCAGCGGCGCGTAGCCGGCGTGGGTGTGCACCAGCAGGCTGCTGCGCGCGGCGGCATTGGCCTCGACGCGCGCGCGACGCGCATTGGCGATGAAGCGCAGGAACCAGGGCAGCGCCGACGGCAGGTGACTCCAGCGCAGCTTCAGCGGCGACTGGGAGTCGAAGAGCATCTTCGGCACCTTCCTCAGCACGCCGGGCATGGCGAAGGGTACGCAGGAGGCGGTGCCGAAGGAGCCGGAGTTGCCGAACGAGGCCTTCATGCCCGGCTCGCCCTTCTCGACGAGCCGGACCTTGAAGCCCTCGCGCTGCAGATGAAGCGCGCAGCAGACACCGACGATGCCGGCGCCAATTACTGTGAAAGTCTTGGTCATCTGCCAGGTCCTACGCCGCGTTCTTCTCGGCTTCCCGCAGCTCCTTCGCCAGGCTTGCCGGCACCTTCACCGGCATGTCGAGCGCCATCTGGGCGAAGGCCTTGGCCAGCGGATCGGCCTTGATCGAGGCCATGCCGCCGCCGCCCAGCGCCTCGCGCAGCAGGAAGTTGAAGCCGCCGATGCCCGGCAGGCGCCAGCGGTTCACCTTGCCCTTGATGCGATGCGCGAAGTACTTCGCCATCGCCTCCTCGGTGACTTCCGACTCGAGGATCGGCACGAACTCGGGCTTGCGCGCGAAGATGCCGATATTGGCGTTGTCGCCCTTGTCGCCCGAGCGGCCATAGGCGAGCGCGATCAGCGGCACCGTCTCGGTGGCATTGCCCGCGCTAGACGGCACGGCGGGCGGCTCGACCGGCAGCTGCGCCTCGGTGAAGCCGCCGGCTTTCGCGCCCTCCTGCATCGCGATCGTCCTGCCGTCGATCTCGACGCTGACCGGCACCATCGACTTCGGGACAAGGCAGGAGAACATGCGGATCACCGGCTGCGGCGAGACGCGGCCAGCGCCGAAGGAACCCGACATGCCGACCACGCCGCCGGTCGCCATCGGCGCGATCTCGCGGCCCAGCAAGGACAGCGCCTCGCGCTGGTCATGCCGCGCGGCGAGCTTCACCACCACCTCGCGCGAATCCTGCGCGTGGCCGTGCGGTCCGTAGGTATCCTCGCCGCCGATCACCTCGATGCTGACCTCGCGGTAATCGCCCATGTTCTTCTCGCGGAACATGCGGCGCGTCTTCTTGACGATCGACTCGGCGCTGTGGCGGCCCTTGGCCACCGCCTCGCGGCCCGAGAGCATGAAGATCGAGGCGATCTTGAAGCCGTCGGGCCAGGTCGTGGAGACCTTGTAGTGGTCGGTCGGCGGCCTGCCCCTGGCGCCGGAGACGCGCACGCGGTCCTTGCCGAGCTGCTCGTAGCGCACGGCGGTGAAGTCGCAGGCGACGTCGGGCACGAGATAGGCGCGCGGATCGCCGATCTCGTAGAGCATCTGCTCGGCCACCGTAGCCGTGGTGATCAGCCCGCCGGTCTTGTCGGGCTTGCTGAGCACGAAGGAGCCGTCTTGCGAGACCTCGGCGATCGGGAAACCCATGTCGTCGTAGTCCGGCACCAGGCGCCAATCGGTGAAATTGCCGCCGTTGCACTGCGCGCCGCATTCCAGGATGTGGCCGGCGAGCGTGCCGGCCGACAGACGATCGTAGTCGTCCATCGTCCAGCCGAACTCGTGGATCAGCGGGCCCAGCGTCACGGCCGAATCGACGCAGCGTCCGGTGATCACGACGTCAGCGCCTTCGGCCAGTGCGCGGGCGATCGGGAAGCCGCCGAGATAGGCGTTCATGCTGACGATCTTCGCCGGCAGCGGTTCGTCGCCGCCCATTTCCGTGATGCCCGCCGCGCGCAGCTCCGCGATCCTGCCCATCAGGTCGTCGCCCATGACGACGGCGACCTTCAGCGTCACGCCGGCCGCCTCGCAGGCCTTGCGCACGGCCTCGGCGCACGCCTGCGGATTGACGCCGCCGGCATTGGTCACGACCTTGATCTTGCGGTCGGCGATCTCCTTCGCCAGCGGCGCCATGACGGCGGTGACGAAGTCGGTGGCGTAGCCGGCCAGCGGGTTCTTCATCTTCTGCGCCGCCATGATCGACATGGTGACTTCGGCGAGATAGTCGTTGACCAGGTAGTCGATGCGGCCGTGGCGCACGAGCTGGCCGGGCGCCGTCTCGGTGTCGCCCCAGAATCCCGAGCTGCCGCCGATGCGCACCGTCTTGCCGGCCATGGTCGATCCTCCAGCTGTCGCATCGGCTTATCGCGCGAAACGCGGTGCGACAACAGGGCGCCGCTTGCGCCCTGCGAAACCCCGCGTTGCGACACATGCTAGGGTGACAACAGTAACCGAGGGCGTCCCATGCGTAGTGTACCATCGAGTCCGTTTCTGACCCGCCGCCGCGCGCTGATGGCCGGCACCGCGAGCCTGCTCGCCGCGCCGGCGCTGGCCCAGGGCACCTACCCGAGCAAGCAGATCCGCATCATCGTCGCCTTCGCGCCCGGCGGCGCCACCGACATCCTCGGCCGCATCGTGGCCGACCATCTGTCGAAGGCGTGGAACACGCAGGTCATCGTCGACAACAAGACCGGCGCCGGCGGCAATCTCGGTTCCGACCTCGTCGCCAAGGCGGCGCCCGACGGCTACACGCTGCTGCTCGGCACGGTGGGCTCGGCGGTCACCAACCAGTTCCTCTACAAGAACATGCCGTTCGACACGGCGACCGCCTTCACCAACATCGCGCTGGTCGGCGAGGTCGCCAACGTGCTGGTGGTGCATCCCGACGTGCCGGCCAGGACGGTGCAGGAATACATCGCCATGGTGAAGGCCAAGCCCGGCCAGATGAACTACGGCTCGCCGGCGATCGGCGGCACCGGGCACCTGGCGATGGAGTACCTGCAGGCGCTGACCGGCATGAAGCTCGAGCACATCGTCTATCGCGGCAGCTCGCTGGTGCTGCAGGACCTGCTGGCCGGCAACATCCCCGCCACCATGGACAACCTGCCGGCCTACATCCCGCACACCAGGACCGGCAAGCTGCGCGCGCTGGGCGTATCGACGGCCAAGCGCTGGTTCGCGCTGCCCGACGTGCCGACCATCGCCGAGCAGGGTGTGCCGGGCTACGACGCGGCGCCGTGGTGGTACGTCTCGGGACCGGCCGGCATGCCGGCGGAGATCGTCAAGAAGCTCAGCGACGAGATCGTCAAGGCGGTCGGCTCGCCCGAGGTCGAGAAGCGCATCAAGGACGCCGGCTGCGCGCCGATCATCGGCGACAGCGCGGCGCTGACCAGGCACATCGCCAGCGAGACCGTGAAGTGGAAGAAGGTCGCCGACGCCGCGGGGCTGAAGCCGCAGTAAAATACCTTCCCCCGGGAGGGGGAAGGTGGCGCGCAGCGACGGATGGGGGATGCCTCAACGAAACCGGTGTTCGTCTTCGACATCCCCCTTCCGCCCTTCGGGTACCTTCCCCCTCCGGGGGAAGGAAGCGCTACGTCCGCTTGCGATTGACGAAGGCTTCCATGCGTTCGGTGTGCTCGCCCGTCGCCGCCGACTGGGCGAAGGCCTCGATGCCGGTGCGGATCGCCTCGTCGAGCGGCAGCGCCTCCCAGCGGCGCATCAGCGATTTCTGCGCCCGCACCGCCCTGGGTGCGGCGGCGACGATGGCCGCGATATCGCGCTCGATCGCCGCGTCGAGGTCGCGCGGCTTCACCACGGTCTCGACCAGGCCCCACGCTAGCGCCTTGGGCGCGCCGATGTTCTGGCCGGTCAGCAGCAGCCACGAGGTGCGGCCCCAGCCGATCAGCCGCGGCAGCAGCGCCGCCTCGACCACCGAGGGAATGCCGACATTGACCTCGGGCATGCCGAAGGCGGCGCTGTCGGCGGCGATGCGGAAGTCGCAGGCGGCGGCGATCTCGAGCCCGCCGCCCAGAGTGTAGCCCTCCATGCGGCAGATCACCGGCACCGGGCATTCGCGGATCGCCTGGCACAGCAGATGGATCCTGGTGATGAAGGCGCGCGCCTCCTCGGCCGTCTTCATGCCGGCCATATGGTAGATGTCGGCGCCGCCGATAAAGGCCTTGCCGCCGGCGCCCGAGAACACCACGACGCGTATTTCAGGGTCCTTCGCCAACTCGCGGAAGGTCGCCGTCAGATCATCCAGTGCCGCCGGACCGACGACATTGAGCCGCCGGGAATTGTCGTAGACGACATGCGCCACGGTCCCGCCCTCACGGGCTTCACGCGCGACTTCGATTCTGTGCGTGGACGTCGACACTGTGCCTCCGGTTCGCCTGACGAAAACGCCGGACGCTTCCGGCGCCCCGACTTTTCCCGTAATACAGCGCCAGCCCGCGTCGACAAGAGGAATGACCGTGCCCGATTCGCTGACCGCCCATGACCTGTCGGGCCACAGCATCTTCGATCCGTCCGATCCCTTCGAGGATCACATCGGTCCGATCTATTACCAGCGGCGCGAGACGGGCGTGCATTGCGCCCTGCCGATTTCGGCCCTGCATACCAATGCCGGCGGCATCCTGCATGGCGGCGCGATCCTGACCTTCGCCGACTATGCGCTGTGCGCCACCTGCGGCCATGCCGCGTCGGGCGGCCAGATGCCGGGTAGCTTCGCCATGACGGTGAGCCTGACCGTGTCGTTTCTCGAGGCCGGCGCCATCGGACCGGCCATCGAGTCGATGGGCGAGGCCACGCGCGTCACCGGCCGCATGGCCTTCGCGCGCGGCTCGGTGCTGCAGAACGGCAAGCGGTTGGCGACCTACAGCGGCGTCACCCGCCACATCGCGCGCGACAAGGCGATGGGACGGCGCGACGAGGAGGGCCTGACCCGTGTCGCCGGCGGCACCCGCCCGCCCGGTCCGCCCGAGGATCTGGCGGCACCCGAAGGCTATCGCCGCGAGCTGCGCTCGAGCCCCTATCTGCGCCATACCGGCCCGACCTTCTTCCAGGACAAGCCCGACGGCGTGCACGTCGTGCAGCCGACCTTCCAGTTCATGCTGAACTCCGGCGCCTCGGTGCATGGCGGCATGCTGATGACCTTCGCCGACAACGCCTTCTGCACGGCGATCACCGCGCGGCTGGGCAAGGCGCCGTCGACGGCGATGTTCACCGCGGAGTTCCTGTCGGCCGGCACGGTGGGCGCGCCGCTGGAAACCACGGTCGACCTCGCGCGCAGCAGCGAGCGCTTCGCCTTCCCCACCGGCACGGTGATGCAGAACGGCACGCCGCTGCTGAACTACAGCGCCGCCGTCGCGCTGCGCGACTGGAAGAAGCCGGCATGAGCGCCGAGCCTGCCATCGCCGTCGAGGTCCCCGCGCATTTCGAGCCGCTGCGCGGCAATGTCGGCTTCGGCGCGCTGATCGGCCCACTCTACCTGCGCAAGCCGAAGGAAGGCCGCGCCTACGCCTGGGGCTTCCGCGCCACCGAGAAGCACCTCAATCCCGGCGGCATCGTCCACGGCGGCATGCTAGTGAGCTTCGCCGACACCTGCCTCGGCGCGCTGGCCTTCTTCGCCGGCGGCAAGACGCCGAGCTCGACCATCGACCTTGCCTCGTCCTTCGTGGCACCTGGCCGCGCCGGCGACTGGATCGAATGCACCGGGTCGGTCACGCGCACCACCCGCGACCTCGTCTTCGTCACCGGGCGCGTCTATGTCGGCGACCGCACCCTGGTCGATCTCAAGGGCATCTGGAAGATCCTGCGGAGCTAGAGCATTCGGCGTCCTGTCATCCCGAGCGCACCGAGGGATGACAGTCGTGATCCTCTAGGCGGCCAGCGCCATGCGCCGGCTGAGCTCGGAGCGGCGCGCCAGCAGGAAGCGCCGCAGCCGCTTTGGATAGTCGGCGGCCACGGCGGCCCGCACCGACGGCCGCGCCGCGAGCGCCTGGCGCCACGCCCGGACCTTCGGCGTGGCGGCGAAGACAGCGAAATCGGCGATGGTGTCGAAGACGTCGAAATAGCGGAACACCGGCCCGAAGGCGGCATCGACCAGGCTGAACGCCGCGCCGGCGAAGTACGGCCCCTCGCCCAGCGCCTCCTCCACACGGGCGAACTTCGCCGCCATCGCCTCGCGCCTGGCACCGAGCGTCGCCGCGTCGGGCGCACCGTAGAAGCCGGCGATGTCGTTGAGGATCGCCGACGCCACCTCGACCCAGCCGCGATGGCGCGCACGCTCGAAGGCGTCCTCGGGATGCAGCCGAGGGGGGCGCGTCTCGTCGAGATAGTCGGCGATGATCGCCGATTCGAAGAGCGGCTTGCCGTCGACCAGCAGCACCGGCGTCCTGCCCAGCGGCGAGATCGCGCGGAACCAGTCCGGCTTGTCGGCGAGATCGATATCGCGCCGCTCGAACGGCACGTCCTTTTCCATCAGGGCGATGGCCGCGCGCTGCACGTAGGGGCAGAGATGGTGGCTGACGAGGACGAGGTCGGTCATGACGGGCCTCCAATAGTTCAATCTTGAACGACATAGGCGCGCTTGCTTCAAATTTCAACTATCGACATGATGGCTGCGATGACGGCGACGGAGACCTGGCCCCTCTTCCTGCGCGCGCACGCGGCGCTGACCGACGCCATCGGCGCGCGGCTGTCGGCGGCCGGCCTGCCGTCCCTGCTGTGGTACGACGCGCTGTGGGCGCTCGAGCGGGCGCCCGGCCGGCGGCTGCGCATGGGCGAGCTGGCCGATACCATGGTGCTGAGCCGCAGCCACCTCACCCATCTCGTCGGCCAGCTCGAGAAAGCGAGGCTCGTTCGACGCAGCCGCAGCCCGGACGATCGCCGCGGCACCTACGCCGCCCTGACCGACAAGGGCGCGGCGCTGCGCGCACGCATGTGGCCGGTCTATCGCGCTTCCATCGACGAGCTGTTCGCGCGCCGCCTGCGCCCGGCGCAGGCCGGTGCGATGGCGGCAGGTTTCCGTCGCCTGCTGGCCGGTCTGCGCTAGGGCCAATACATTCGACTACGTCAGGATCGCGGCCGGGGGCAAGTAATCGGCAATGTAGCTGCCCCATTCTCCTTGATCCCGCCACGGACGAACCGTGGCCGCGCCGCAAACGCCACCGATGCTCTCCTCGCCTTGAGTGAAAGGGAGAAATCACCGATGAGGCAGCTCAGCGCGCGAATCAGGATCACGGCATTGGCGGCGCTGGCCGCCGGCATCGCCCTCCCGGCGGCAGGAATTGGCGACCTCTGGGCTGCCGATCTCAAGGCCGCCGACTACAGGCTCTCCGGGCCCTACACCCACGGCAATCTCACCCTCTACATGATCCACGGCAAGCCGGGCGACACCGGCAAGCCGCCGCTCACCCTGCAGGAGGCGCTGCAGCGCGGCTTCGTGCGCGTGCGCGAGACCGGCAACGTCGACCAGCTCGACATCGAGAACGTCGGCGACCAGGACATCTTCGTGCAGGCCGGCGACATCGTGAAGGGCGGCAAGCAGGACCGCGTCGTGCAGCTCGACCTGGTGCTGGCGCCGCGCTCGGGCCGCATCCCGCTGGCGGCGTTCTGCGTCGAGGCCGGCCGCTGGGCGGCGCGCGGCACCGAGGACGTCCGGCAGTTCTCCAGCGCCACCACCTCGCTGCCCTCGAAGGACCTGAAGCTCGCCGCGCGCGGCGTGCCGGCCAGGCCCGATGCGCGGCCCGATCCCGAGCCGCGCGATCCGCATGAGCGGCGCCAGATCGCACGCCGCGCGCCGGCCGACAGCCAGGGCCGCGTCTGGGCCGGCGTCGCCGAGATGCAGCGCAAGCTCAGCGACTCGGTGCAGGCGCCGGTGGCCGCCGCTGCCTCGGCCAGCTCCCTGCAGCTGTCGCTGGAGAACCAGAAGCTCCAGGCGACGATCAGGGAGACGGTCGCGGCGCTGACGCCCTCGATCGACAGGGAACCCGACGTCATCGGCTACGTCTTCGCCATCAACGGCAGGATCAACAGCGCCGAGGTCTATGGCTCGGGCGGGCTGTTCCGCAAGATGTGGCCCAAGCTGCTGCACGCCAGCGCGGTCGAGGCGCTGTCGGAGCGCAAGGCCGCCAACGGCCAGGCGGCTCCCACCATCGACGCCGTGCGCGCCTTCCTGGTCGAGAGCGAAGCCGGCAGGCCCAGCGACCGCCGCCTGCCGGCCGAGATGAAGCTCACCACGCTCGACAGCGACAAGGCCGTTGTGTTCGAAAGCCGCAAGGCCGGCGCGGCCGCACCGGTACGCCGCAGCTACGTGAGCAAGTGACGAACTACCTTCTCCCGTTTCGCGGGGGAAGGTGCCCGAAGGGCGGATGGGGGTGGCGGCATAGCGGCCAGTCATGGAGAGCAGAGTTGTCGCGCGAGCCACCCCCATCCGGCGCTTCGCGCCACCTTCCCCCGCCAGCGGGGGAAGGTAGTCAAATTGTCTTGCGCAGATCGAGATCGGCGAAATGCGGCGCGCGCTTCTCGCGCGTCGCGGTGAAGGCCTCGGGCATGTCGGCGCCGTGGATGAAGGCAGCATTCCACACGCTCATGTAGTTCAGCGCCTCGTCGACCGAATGGTCACGCGCGTAGTTGATCATCTCCTTGCTGCCGTACACCGCCAGCGGCGACTTCGCCGCGATGGTGCGCGCGATTCCCATCACGCTCTCGAGCATCCCGGCCTGCGTGGTGTGGACCGTGTTGACCAGCCCGGCGCGCAGCGCCTCCTGGGCCGACAGCGCGCGGCCGGTATAGGCCAGCTCGCGCACCAGGCCCTGCGGGATCAAATGCGGCAGGCGCTGCAGGGTGCCGACATCGGCGGTCATGCCGAGATCGATCTCCTTGATGGTGAAGAAGGCGTCATCGGTGCAGTAGCGCATGTCGCAGGCCGAGATCATGTCGACGCCGCCGCCGATGCAGCCGCCCTGCACCGCCGCCAGCACCGGCACGCGCACCTTCTCCATGACGCTGAAGGACTCCTGGTAGGCCAGCAGGCCGCGGCGGAAGCGCTCGCGCCGCCGTGCCGGGTCGGCCTCCTCGGCGACGATCGAGCCGAAAACCGAGAGATCCATGCCCGCCGTGAAATGCGGCCCGGTCGAGGAGATCACCGCCACGCGCACCTCGGCGCGCTCCTCGCCGATGGCGACGGCGAAGACATGGCGGATCTCCTCCCAGAATTCCCGGGTCATGGAGTTGCGCTTGTCCGGCCGGTTCAGGCGGATATGCGCGACATTGTCGCTGACGTCGAAGTCGAAGGTCGTATAGGCCACGTTGTCCTCCCGGCCGGGACAGGGTTGAACCGTCAGGGGCTGTATGGCATACCCCGGCCGCCCGGACGAACTGAGACAGGCTGCGGTAGCTCAGTGGTAGAGCACACCCTTGGTAAGGGTGAGGTCGAGAGTTCAATCCTCTCTCGCAGCACCAGTTCTCAGCTCGACGGCCCCTCGACGATGAAGCAGAACACCTTGCCGTAGAGCTCGCACAAATGGGTGCGGCGATCGGGCGTCGGCATGGTGATGATCTTGCCCTTGGGCACCACCAGCCAGTTCCGGCCATCCCAGACGCGGTAGAAGCCGTCCTCGGCCATGTAGGATGGCGCCGGACGGCAGTCACCCTCCCTGCCATCGACCGAGCCATTGCAGCAGGCCACGCCGCTGTCTGGCTGGCGCAGGTCCTTGTACCAGTCGTGGTGCTCGGCGTGGCCATCGCCGCGGCGGCCCGAGGGCTGGCCATGGGCCTGCACGGCGAGCAGCACGCAGGCGAGCAGGATCGGCAAACGGCGGATGCTCATGGCATGCGCGCTCCCGGACGGGCCGGCCTCGGCCTCCCGCAAAGACTAGCGCCATTCCGGCGCCGGGTCTCAGGCTTCGCGCGGGTGGTTGGAAAACCTTGCGTTGCCCAGTCCGGTGCCGATGGTCAGCACGCCCCAGTGCCTCAGCGATTTCATTACCGGCACGGCGCTCAGCCCCTGCACGACCGCGTCGTTGTGCATCATCACGACCGGCTCATGGCCGCCGATCCTCGGCAGATCCAGGCTGCTCGGCAGATGGAAGTCGTCGTCCTGCCAATTGCCGGGCAGGTTCTGGCCGCCGCTCCGGATCCGGCCGCTGGCGTCGATCAGGCCCGGGCAGGCGATGCCAAGGAAGGGCGCCAGCCGCACCTTGCCGACCTCGGCGCGCTCGATCATCTCGACGGTCATCGCGTTGAGGCGCTTCAAGGTCTGCGCGCGCGTCGGCTCATCGTCGGCATGCCGCCAGTGGCGCAGCTTCCACACCTTGGCCTTCGCGAGGCTGTCCTTCCTGCCGAGGTTGAGCTCGACCACGCCGACACGCAGGTTGGTGCCGCCGATGTCGATCGCGAGGATCGCGTCGTGGCCGGCCAGCACCCAGGAGGGGGCGAGCTGCACGGCGCCCACCAGGCCGGCCTCGTCGGGATGATGCTCGATCGGGCGCAGCATGACCTCGATCCCCTCGCCGGCCAGGATCAGTCCCGCACGGCCGATCGCCAGCGTGCCGATATGGCTGGCGCTCAGGCCGCCGCCGATCACGATGCTTTCGGTACCCTTCCAGCTCTGAAGTCGCAGGAAGCGGCGCACGACGGTGGCCAGCTCGCCAGCGAATTCCTCGATCACGGTATGCACGAGGCCCGCCGCCCTGGGGTCGTCGCCCGCCAGCATCTTGTCCATCTGGGTCTTGCGGATGTTCTCGGTGGCCGTGTCGCCGAAGGGATCGTCGCCCTGCTCCCTGACGAGGTCGCGCCAGTCGTCGAGGATGGCGCGGAACGCGCGGCCGCTGGCGCGATCGCCGACGAAGCCTTCGTCGTCGCGCAGTTCCTCGTTGTAGGTGTCGACCGACACGGCCGGCAGGATCTTCGCCGCATGCGCCAGGATCGGCCCTGGAGGCGAGGCGCTTTCCTGGCCCAGGGTCTTCCTGTCCTTCCCGGCCGACATGATTGCTACCTCCGTCCAGCCAATGCCAACGGTCGACCGACCTGTCGGTTGCGGCCGCGCGATAGGAACCACCGTCAGGAACCACCGTCGCGGCCTCCCGTTCCATGCCTCGACGAGATGGAGCGAGCCATGGCGAAGACGACGGGCGAGGCAGCGGCAGGGCGTACCCCCGGGGCCTCGCAGGCCCGGACAGCCGGCCAGGCGACCGGCAAGGTCGAGACAGCCAAGACGCAGGAACTCGCGCACCACAGCCAGCCGCCCGGCGAGCGCCTGACGACCAACCAGGGCGTCCGGGTCGGCGACGACCAGAGCTCGCTGAAGGCGCATGGCCGCGGCGCGACGCTGATCGAAGACATCCTGATGCGCGAGAAGATCACGCACTTCGATCACGAACGGATTCCCGAACGGGTCGTGCATGCGCGCGGCGCAGGTGCCCACGGCGTGTTCGTCTCGTACGGCGATCTCAGCGAGCTCACCATGGCGGCACCGCTGCAGGCCAAGGGTATCGAGACCCCCGTCTTCGTACGCTTCTCGACCGTGGTGGGATCGCGCGGCTCGAGCGACACGCCGCGCGACGTGCGCGGCTTCGCGGTGAAGTTCTACACCACGTCGGGCGTGTGGGACCTCGTCGGCAACAACATGCCGGTGTTCTTCATCCAGGACGCCAGCAAGTTCCCCGACCTGGTCCACGCGGTGAAGCCCGAGCCGCACAACGAGATCCCGCAGGCGACCGCGGCGCACGACACCTTCTGGGATTTCGTCTCGCTCACGCCGGAAAGCGCGCACATGCTGATGTGGGCGATGAGCGACCGGGCGCTGCCGCGCAGCTTCGCCACCATGGAAGGCTTCGGCGTGCACACCTTCCGGCTGGTCAATGCCGAAGGCGTGTCGCGCTTCGTGAAGTTCCACTGGAAGCCGCTGAAGGGCGTGGCGTCACAGGTCTGGGACGAGGCGCAGCTGACCTCGGGCCGCGATCCCGATTTCCATCGCCGCGACCTCTTCGAGGCGATCGAGCGCGGCGACTTCCCGGAATGGGAGCTGGGCCTGCAGATCGTCGAGGAGAAGGACGAGCATGCCTTCGACTTCGACCTGCTCGACCCGACCAAGATCATCCCCGAGGAGGTCGTGCCGATCCGCCGCGTCGGCAGGCTCACGCTCAACCGCAACCCCGATAATTTCTTCGCCGAGACCGAGCAGGTCGCCTTCGATACCGGCCATATCATCCCGGGCATCGACTTCACCAACGACCCGCTGCTGCAGGGCCGGCTGTTCTCCTACATCGACACGCAGCTCAGGCGCGTCGGGCCGAACTTCCACGAGCTGCCGATCAACCGCTCGCTGGCGCCGGTCGACAGCAATCAGCGTGACGGCTTCGCGCGCATGACCATCAACACGGGCCGCGTAAGCTACTTCCCCAACAGCCTGGCGCGCGGCTGCCCGATGCATTCGCCGCAGGCCGCCGAGGCGTTCCGCTCGCTGGCACGCGAGGAGTCGGGTGCCAAGACGCGCCGGCGCAGCCCCAGCTTCGACGATCACTTCAGCCAGGCGACGATGTTCTGGAACAGCATGAGCGAGTGGGAGAAGGACCACATTGCCGCCGCCTTCTCCTTCGAGCTCAACAACGTCGTCGACGAAGGCGTGCGCAACCGCATGATGAACGAGATCCTGGTCAATATCGATGCGGAACTTGCCGCCCTGGTGTCGGCGCAAACCGGCATCGCCCTCGAGCCCGCCGGCACACCCGACACTCCAACGCCCTCGGCGCCGACGCCGTCGGGGCCCATCAGGCGCGACGCGGTGACGCTCCGCTCGCCGGCACTCAGCATGGATCGGCCGGCGCCATCGGTGAAGGGACGCAAGGTCGGCATCCTGATCGGCTATGGCGCCGAGGCGGCGGAGCTGAACGCCCTCGTCGACGCGCTGGACCAGGCGGGAATCGTCGCGGAGCTGATCGCGCCGAGCGCCGGCCTGTTCACGGACGCCAGGGGCAAGACGATCAAGGTCAACCGCGCCGCGCCCAACGCCCCGTCGGTGACCTATGACGCCGCGCTTGTGCCGTCGGGCGTCGGCAAGGCGCTCGCCGCGTCCAGCCTCGCGATGCGCTTCCTGGCCGAGGCCTATCGGCATGGAAAGCCGATCGCCGTGGCGCACCAGTCCGGCGACCTGCTGCAGGCCTGCGACTTCGCCTCCGACGAGGGGGTGGTGGTGGCTGACCCGGGCAAGCTGGCGGCGTCCCTGATCGGCGCGATGGCGCGGCATCGCTTCCCCTACCGGCAGAAGCGCAAGAAGGAATGAGTCGTCCTGGCGGGTTATCCCCAGCCAAAGGGTGAACGCTCCATTTTGAACCCATTGCGCATGGACCAACTCGCCTCACGCGAGCATTAGTGCAGCAGCACTGCGCGTCACGGACGACCCCCGACCGGTGAAGGGCGCAGCTGACTGCGAGGCTCGACATGAGGGCGTGGTACGGTTGCGATCGTCACTGGTTCGTCGTCGCGTTGCCGTGGGGTTCGAGCGCCAAGGCCTATGGCTGGAGCGAGGACTCGATGAGCTGGGAGTATATCGGGCTCGAGCGCACCGACTGGATCGCCTCGCGCTTCGGCCGCGAGATCGAGCTCGATCGCATTCCTGCCGACGTCCGCGCCCTGCTGCCCAATCGCCGCGCCCAGCAACTCTTCGCCGCCTAGCCCGAAAGCCGGCTATAGTCGGGGCCCCGTCGTGGTCCCGACCGTCGATGCGTCGTTCTTCTGGGTTGATCGTCTTCGCGGCGTGCATGCTGCTCGCGCTCGCGCCGACGCGCGCCGAGATTCTCGCCGGGCCGGCCAACGGCCTTGACGAGGATTCGATCGCGGTCGGCGGCGAGCGCGTGCGGCTGTGGGGCATCGACGCGCCCGACCTCGGCCAACCCTGCATGCGCGGCGGCAAGGCCTGGGCCTGCGGTCGCGATTCCGCGCGCGCCCTCGACCGGCTGGTCGGCGGCAAGACCGTGCGCTGCCTGGTGATCGTGCGCGACAAGATCCGCCGGCTGGTGGTCGGCGACTGCACCCTGGGCGGCGAGAGCCTCTCGCGCTGGATGATCGTCAATGGCTACGCGATCATGAACACGCGCCAGACCGACGCCTACGCCAAGGAAGAGGCCGATGCGCGCGAGGCCAGGCGCGGCGTGTGGAGCAGCACCTTCGAGCCGCCCTGGGAATGGCGCGCGCGCCGGCAGCGCGGCCGCTGACCACGTTGCCCGCCGTTTGGCACTGGCCGGAACCGCTCGTCGTCACGTCAAGCTGCGGTGGCTCCTGCGTGCTAGCCTCGTGGCTCCCGTCGGGAGGACGCCATGACTTTCGCCCACGCCTGGCGCGTCGCGCTCGCCGCGATGGTGCTGAGCCTGCCCGCCCACGCGGCGCCCGACGAGGAGCTGCTCGGCAAGTCCAGGGGCTATCCGATCGGCACGCGCTCCAACTGGTTCTACGACGAGACAGTTCGGGTCGGCTCGTTCAGCCACATGGACAGCATCCTGCCGCACCGCGTGATCGCGAAGTCCGACACGCCGCGGCCATTGCCGCGCGCGGCCAAGGAGCAGGACTATACCTACACGTTCGACCACGCGACGCGCACCATCGAGGATTTCCTTGCAAGGCGCCGCATCACCGGTCTGATGGTGGTGCAGGACGGCGTCGTGCAGTTCGAGCGCTACCAGTACGACCGCACGCCCCGGCATCGCCTGCTGTCGAACTCGATGGCCAAGTCGATCACCGCCATCGCTGTCGGTCTTGCCCTGGCCGAGGGCAAGATCCGCTCGCTCGACGACACGGCGGCAACCTACGTGCCGGAGCTGGCCGGCTCGGGCTATGGCGAGACGCCGATCCGCGCGCTGCTGCGCATGGCCTCGGGCATCGCCTTCAGCGAGCGCTACGACGGCAAGGACGACATCCAGAAATTCGCCATGCTGTCGGTGCGCGACGGCACGCTGGCGGCGATACGCGCCTTCGACCGGCGCGAGCACGCGCCCAACACCAGGTTCCAGTACGCCTCGATCGAGACCGTGGTGCTGTCCTACGTGCTGAAGGGCGCCACCGGGCAGTCGCTCTCCGGCTACGTCGCCGAGCGCCTCTGGCGGCCGATGGGTGCGGAGGCCGACGCGAGCTGGATCATCGATCGCGCCGGCGTCGAGCTGGCGCACGGCTTCTTCAATGCGACGCTGCGCGACTGGGCGCGGCTCGGCATGCTGCTGGCCGATGACGGCATGATCGACGGCAGGCAGATCATCCCGCGCGACTTCCTGATCGAGGCGACCGACGCCGGACGCCAGCCGATGGCGTTCCGCCCGCGTCGCGCCACGGCCTATTACGGCTACGGCTACAAGTTCTGGCTCTACCCGTCGACGCCGCGCCGCTTCTCGCTGCTGGGCGTCTACGGCCAGTCGATCTTCGTCGATCCCGGAACGCGGCTCGCGCTGATCATCACCGCGGCCCAGAAGGAGGCGGTCAGCGCGGGTCCCGGCGGCTTTGGCGCCGAGCGCGATGCCCTGTGGCGCGGCATCCTCGGACGCCACGGCGCGAAGTGGTAGGAACGGTCCCAACCCATACCTTCCCCCGGAGGGGGAAGGGAAGTCAGATCGCCTCCTCCCAGCTGCGGCTGAGCCGCATCGCCGAGTTGATCAGGCCGACCATCGAGTAGGTCTGCGGGAAGTTGCCCCACAATTCGCCCGTCTCGACGTCGGCGTCCTCGGACAGCAGCCCGAAGGAGTTGCGGTGGCCGAGGATGCGCTCGAACAGCGCGCGCGCCTCCTCCTTGCGGCCGATCGAGGCGAGCGCGTCGACATACCAGAAGGCGCAGATCAGGAAGCCGCTGGTCATGTGGCCGAAATCGTCGCGCGTCGCGTAGCGCAGCAGCAGGTCGCCGCGCACCAGCTCCTTGCCGATCGCGTCGACCGTGGCGACGAAGCGCGGATCGTCTGCGCGCACGAAGTCGAGATCCGACAGCAGCAGCAGGCTGGCGTCGAGATCCTCGCCATCGAAGGTCGAGACGAAGGTGCCGCGCTTCTTCGACCAGATGCGCGGCTCGATTGCCGCGTGCACGCGATCGGCGTTCTGCCGCCAGTACGACGCGCGATCGTCGCGACCCAGGATGGTGGCGATGCGGGTAAGCCGGTCCAGCGCCGCCCAGCACATCACGCTGGAGAAGGTGTGGATGCTCTGCGAGTTGCGCAGCTCCCACGGACCCGCATCGGGCAGATCGAAGGTCGCCAGCGCACGCTCGCCCAGACGCTCGAGATGGGCGAAATGCGCAGCATGCCCGCCGCGCATCAGGCGGCGGTCGAAAAAGGCGTGGGTCGCCGCCAGCACCACGGCGCCGAATCCGTCGTACTGCATCTGGCTCACCGCCGCGTTGCCGACGCGCACCGGCCCGTCGCCGCGATAGCCCTTGAGCGAGGTGGCGATGAACTCCTCGGTCGAGCCGTTGCGCGTGATCGACAGCAGCGGCGGCAGATTGAACTCCTTCTCGGCGCCGAAGGTGTCGACGACATTGCCCATGAAGTTGACATACTCCTCCATGGTGCGGGTCGTGCCCAGGCGGTTGAGCGCGTGGACCACGAAGTACGCGTCACGCAGCCAGCAGAAGCGGTAGTCCCAGTTGCGCCCGGTGCCGGGCGCCTCGGGGATCGAAGTGGTGAGCGCCGCGACGATGGCGCCGGTCTCCTCGAAATTGCACAGCTTCAGGGTGATCGCCGCGCGGATCACCGGGTCCTGCCAGTCGAAGGGGATCGACAGCGCTCGCACCCAGTCGCGCCACCAGCCGGTCGTTTTGTCGAGGAACTCCCGTGCCGTGGCGTCGACCTCCGACTGCAGCGGCTCGTCGGCGCCGATGAAGAACGACATTGGCCGATCGACCGCGAAGGGCGTCTCGTCGAGGATGTAGGAGATCGGCGCATCGGTGGTCAGCCGCAGCGTCTGCGCCGTGCCGACATAGCGGATATGGCTGCTGCCGCGCGTGATGTCGGGCGGACGCGAGCCCAGGCCGAAGACCGGCCGCACGGCAGCGAGGATTCGCGGCCTGCCGGCCAGGGGGCGAACGCGCCGCACGATCTGCGGCGGCCGGAAGGTGCGCTCGAAGCGCAGGAAGCGCGGCGCGAAGTCGGTGATCTCGAGCTTGTTGCCGTGGTCGTCGGACATCACCGACACGACGATCGCGGTGTTGTCGACATAGGCCTGCTCGCAGCGCGTCATGCCGACCAAGTCGAGCGCGAAGACGCCGCGCGAAGGCGCCGCCTCGCTCTGCGCATCGCCGCCGTCGATCAGCGAGCAGAATACGGGCTCGCCGTCGAAGCGCGGGAAGCAGCCCCAGACGATTCGCGCGCGGCGATCGATCAGCGCCGCGACTGCGCAGTTACCGATGACCGCCAGATCCAATGAACTCACGAATCTTCCCTCCGGCCGATTTGCTCCGGTGACGGGTGTCCCGCCGCCGCCCAATCCGTCAGACATCGGCGCAGCGCCTCCGGCGTCGCCAGCCGCACGCCAGCGGCCGTGGGCCCCTCGCCGATCTTCACCGACACCCCGCCATGACGGTTGACGGCGGCAAAGGCTGCCTCGTCGGTGAGGTCGTCGCCGAAGAACACCGGCCGCCGTCCGGCATAGGGCTTCAGCGTGAGGAACTCGTCGACGGCGCCGCCCTTGCTGACATGCGACGGCACGATCTCGGCGACCGCGTGGCCGTGCTGGAGGCGATAGCCCGCACCTGCCGCGGCCAGCGCCCGGTCGACGGTCGACAGCGCCAGCGCCTCCAGCGCCGGCACCAGCCGCCAGTGGAAGGCTACCGAGAGCCGCTTGTCCTCGACCACCAGTCGCGGCTCGTCGCGCGCCAGGCGCCGCAGGACGTCGAGAGCGCGACGCAGGCCGCCGCGATCGGGCGTCTGGCCAGGCCGCATGACGCCGCCGACGCGGCGCTCGGCGCCATGCAGTCCCGCAACATCGAAATGCGGCCCGAGGTAGTGATCGATGGTCGCGATCGGCCGGCCCGACACGATGGCCAGCGCGCCGCCGAGGCAGCCGGCCAGCCGCACCAGCGTACGCGACAGGTCGGGATCGACGACGACCGAATCCGGCCGCGCGGCGAGCTCGACCAGCGTGCCGTCGAAGTCGAGAAACAAGGCCCAGGACGAGCCGGTAGAGTCGACCGCCGAGGAGTCATCCAGCACGCGGACTTGTTCATTCGCCTGAGTCATGCCGTCTGCGCGCGGTGAGCGGTCACGGAAATCCCTATCTAGGTCATTGTAAACGCAGATGCCACCTTGAAACCTGACGACACAATGACCAAATAAAGGCATGCAGACGCCGCGCCGCCGGGAGGAGGTGCGAGCCGAGCGGGATTATGCTCGGCCCCGTTTCACCACCACGGAGCGCTCGATGCGGCTGGTCGTCGTATCCAACCGGGTTCCATCGCCTCGCGGACGCGAGATGGCAGCGGCCGGCGGCTTGGCCGTGGCGCTGCGCGACGCGCTGCGCGAGCGTGGCGGAATCTGGTTCGGGTGGAGCGGCGCCGTTTCGGAGACGCCCGATTCCGCACCGCGCACGGTGGTGCGCGGCCAGATCGCCTACGAGCAGGTCGATCTCACGCCGGTCGATCGCCAGGAGTATTACCTCGGCTTCGCCAACCGCGTGCTGTGGCCGGGCATGCACTACCGGCTTGGCCTCACGGAGTTCTCGCGCAACGACTATGCGGGATATCTGCGCGTCAATCGCATGCTGGCGGAATCGCTGGCGCCGCGTCTGCGTCCCGACGATATCGTCTGGGTCCACGACTATCACCTGCTGCCCTTCGCATCGGTGCTGCGCGAACTGGGCGTGAAGAATCGCATCGGCTATTTCCATCACATCCCGTGGCCGCCCATCGAGGTTTTCGGCGCCATTCCCGCGAGCCGGGATCTGCTGGAGGGAATGGGCGCCTACGATCTCATCGGGCTGCAGACCGACACAGACGCCGGCAACCTCGTGCGCGGCCTGGTCGAGACGACCGGCGCCACGACCGACCGGCGCGGCCGGCTGCGCATGGCCGGACGCACGATCCGCGTCGATGCGTTTCCGATCGGCATCGATGTCGAGGAGTTCGAGCGCTTCGCTGGGCGCGCCGGCGCCCTGCCGCTGGTGCGCCAGACGGCGCAGAGCCTGGGCGATCGCCCGCTGGTGATCGGCGTCGATCGCCTCGACTATTCCAAGGGCATCGTCGAACGCATCGAAGCCTTCGAGCGCTTCCTGATCGCCAATCCGCAACAGCGCGGCGGGCCGATCCTGTTGCAGATCACGCCGCCGTCGCGTTCGGAAGTACCGGAATACGCCGAGCTCGGCCACCGCATCGACCAGGCCGTAGGCCGCCTGAACGGCGCGCATGGCGGCCTCGACTGGACGCCGGTGCGCTTCGTCAAGCGGGCGTTCTCGCGCCAGGTGCTGGCCGGTCTCTATCGCCACGCCGCGGTCGGCCTGGTGACGCCGATGCGCGACGGCATGAACCTGGTGGCCAAGGAGTATGTCGCAGCGCAGGATCCGGCCAGTCCCGGCGTGCTGGTGCTGTCGCGCTTCGCCGGCGCGGCGCGCCAGATGCCCGAGGCGCTGATCGTCAACCCGTTCGACAAGACCGATGTCGCCGAAGCCATTCGCAGCGCGCTCGACATGCCGCTCGAGGAACGCCAGCGCCGCCACGCGGCGCTGCTCGCCGGGCTGAAGGCGCGCGACGTCAACTGGTGGGCGGAGGCCTATCTCGCGGCGCTGTCGCGCTCGCGGCGGCGGGCTCCGCCGAAGCCGAAACTGCGCGCCGTCAGAAGCGGCGAGATCGGCCGCTTCGCCGCGGCCTAGGGCAAGAATCCACGGTTCGATCCACGCGAAATGCGCGACAAGCCGAATCGCGAGCGAGCGGAGACTACGACGTCTGCCCGTGGCTGGCATAGAGCTGCAGCACCTGCACGGCCCTGGGCAGCTCGATCAGGAACTCGGCGTCGCGATCGAGGTGGTGGATCCTCGTCGGATCGCCGCCGGTGAAGCGCGACATCGCCTCGATGCTCTCCCAGTACGAGATGGTGACGAATTCCGTCTCCTCGCCGCGATCCTCGCGCAGCGACTGCACGCCCAGGGCCTTCTCCATCAGCGGCTTCACGCCGACCTCGAAATTGTAGCGCTGGTACTCGTCGGCGCGCTCGCGACGCACGCGACCGCGCCAGACGCGTACAATGGTCGGCTTCGGCGTCGACGCCATGAGCATCCTCCCGGAGTTTGTGTCATCCCGAGCGCAAGCGAGGGATCCAGCCAGCTTCCTGGATCCCTCGCTCCGCTCGGGATAACAGGCGGGCCTATCGAACGATCCGGTAGGTGATGTGGGTGGTCTTTGGCGGCGATGCCACCGATTCCTGCTCGAGCTTGAACTCGCCGGGCTTCAGTCCCTCGAACAGGTGCAGCCCGGCGCCCATCAGCATCGGCGCGACGGGCAGCGTCAGCTCGTCGGCCGCGCCGGCGCGCAGGCAAGTGAAAGGTCGTGCCGCCCTTGCGCACCGAGGGCGCGCGCGGCGTGGGGGTGAGCACGAGGACCGGCGCGTGGAACGGCGCCTCCTCCGGGCCGGCGACCTCGCGCTCGTCGCGCGGCGCCCCTAGCCCGGATATCTCACAGGGAAGAAGTGAGAGAGTGGAGTGATGGGCGCAGGGTGTGTGGCGTGATGGTCTGAGTGATATCGGTGATTTTGGCCGGATCGCGAGCGCGGATGAAGGCCGCCGGAAGCGGTGAGCGGAAGGTATGTCGGCTGTGCGGTGTCTGGTTCGTGTCAGGCGTCGGCGGCCATGGCGTGGTAGGCGATGGCCCAGTCGCGCTGCCAGGGATGGCCTGAGGCCATGGCGATCCTGACCCTGCGGACGGAGACGCGGACGAGGGCGCCGATCTTGAGCAGCTTCAGCCGGATCGAGCCGCAGGTGGCATCGGCCAGGGCGGTGGTCTTCAGGGCGATGCGGCGCAGGCCGTCGAGCAGGACATAGGCGAACGAGGCGAACCACAGGCGCAGCTGGTTGGCGCGCATGGTGGCGCTGGAGGTGCGGTCGGCGAAGAGGTCGAGCTGGCACTCCTTGATGCGGTTCTCCATCTCGCCGCGGGCGCAGTAGAGGCCCTCGTAGAGAGCGCGGGCGCCGGCGCGGTCGGGGCCAAGCGAGGTGACGACGAAGCGCGGGTTGGCCTCGTCCTGGGTATGCTCGGCCTTGCCGACGACGCGACGCCTGCGGCTCCAGCTGTCGCGCGTCGTCCACAGGAAGTCCTTGAAGCGGCGCGCCGGGGCGCCAGTGATGGTGCTCTCGGCAGCGGCCATGGCCAGTTCCGCGGCGATCTCGCCGACCAGGCGGGCGTTGCGCGCCAGGCCGAACAGATAGTCGACGGCGTTGGCCTCGCACCAGGCCATCAGCGCCTCGCGGGCGAAGCCGGAGTCGGCGCGCAGCACGATGCGCACCGCGGGCCAGCGGGCGCGGATCTGGGCGACGATGCGCGCGATCTCCTCCTGTGCGCCGGCCGCGGCGTCGATGTTGGCCGGCCGCAGCTTGGCCGCCAGCAGGTGGCGGCCGCAGAAGACGTAGAGCGGCAGGTAGCAGTAATGGCCGTAATAGCCGTGGAAGAAGCGGCCTTCCTGCGCGCCGTGCAGCGGATCGTCGGTGGCATCCAGGTCGAGCACGATCTCCTCGGGCGCCTTGGCATGCGCCTCGAGGAAGACCTCGACCAGCAGCGCCTCGATCGCCGCCGCGTCGTGGCCGATCTTGTGGTAGCGCGTCGGCTCCGGCCGGCTCAGCTCCAGCCGGTTCAGCGTCGACTTGCCGGCCACCGCCGCACAGTCCTTGCGCCGCGCCGCAAGCTTGCCCGCCAGCACCGCCATCACAGGGTCGTGCCGCAGCCAGTCGTGGTCGTTCAGATCCTCGTAGCCCAGCGCCAGGCCATAGACGCGCTGCCCGACCAGGGTACGAACCTCGTGCTCGATCAACTCGCGGTTCCGACGATCGACGAAGCAGCCGGCAAAGCGCTCGATCAGACCCAGCGCCCGGTCCGTCGCCCCCAGCAGCAGCCCGCCGGCATCCGACGTCATCGACCCGCCGTCGAACGACGCCGCGACCACGCGTCTTTCCACGGCTGCAAAGCCAAACAATTCCGCGATACACTCTGTCGGCATCGGGGTTCTTTCCTCTGTTCGCGAAAGTCGTTGCGGCACAACAACTTTCTCAGAGGCAGGACTCCGATGCACCCTTTACCTTTGAGATATCCGGGCTAGTTCATCGACCTGAGCTCGGTCAGCGGCACGATGCGGATCTGGCTGCCCTCCAGCCCCTCGCGCACGGCGCGCGCGGTGGCGACGGCGGTCGGCTCGTCGCCGTGCACGCAGACCGAGTCGACCTGACAGGGCACCTTCTTGCCGCCATGAGAGAAGATCGCCTGCTCCTCGATCATGCGCTTGACGTGCGCCACCGAGGCCGCCGCGTCGTGGATCATGGCGTGCTTTTCCTTGCGCGGGGTCAGCAGGCCGGCATCGGTGTAGGTGCGGTCGGCGAAGACCTCCTCGGCCACCCGCAGCCCGGCCTTGCGGGCCGCCGGCACCTGCGCCGTCACCGCCTGGGCGAGGAAGATCAGGTTGCGGTCGACGGCGCGGATAGCGCGCGCGATGGCGTCGCTGAGATCCTGATCCTCGGCCGACATGTTGGCCATCATGCCGTGCGGCTTGACGTGGGTGACCTTGGCGCCGTGCAGGGCGGCGACGCCCATCAGGGCGCCGATCTGGTAGGCCATGGCATGCTCGATCTCGGCATTGCTCATGCGGATGACGCGGCGGCCGAAGCCCTGCAGGTCCTGGAACCCGGGATGCGCGCCGATCGACACGCCGTTGTCGAGGCAGAGCTTCACCGTGGCCGACATCACCGAGGGATCGCCGGCGTGGAAGCCGCAGGCGACATTGGCCGAACGCACGATCTTGAGCACCTCCTGGTCGTTGCCCATCTTCCACGGGCCGAAGCTCTCGCCGAGGTCTGAATTGATGTTCACTTCGCTGGCCATGACTCGCCTCCTGCCGGTCCGCTATCCTAGCGCCGCCTCGACATGACGGAAACGGCGTGAGCACCAGGATCCTCGATTGCGGCGACACCGCGTTCAGTGTCGAGTTCGGCAGCACCATCGCCCCCGACATCAACGCCCGGGTCATGGCGCTGCACGGCGCCATCGCCGCCGCGCGCGCGGCCGGGCGGCCCGGCGACGCCCTGGCGGGCGTCGTCGAGACCGTGCCCAGCATGCGCGCGCTCCTGGTGATCTACGACCCGCTCTCGACGAGCCGCGCCGAGTTGCAGCCGGCGATCGAGGCCCTGCTGGCCGGCGGGCTCGCGGTCGCGGCCAAGGCGCGGCACATCACCCTGCCCTGCTGCTACGACGATGCCGAGTTCGCGCCCGACCTGGCCGAGGTCGCCCAGCGCACCGGGGTGACGACGGAGGAGGTGGTCCGCCTGCATCTCGCATCCGACTTCCGGGTCTATGTCGTGGGCTTCATGCCCGGACTGCCCTACATGGCCGGGCTGCAGAAGAAGCTGCATCTGCCGCGGCGCGCCTCGCCGCGCCTGCGCGTGCCGGCGCTCAGCGTCGCCATCGCCACCGAGATGACGGTGGTCTACCCGTTCGAGAGCCCCGGCGGCTGGCACCTGATCGGCCGCACGCCGGTGGCGATGTTCGACGCGCGGCGCGGCGAGCAGGCGACGACCCTGGCGCCGGGCGACGCCGTGCGCTTCAGCCGCATCGATCGCGCCGCGTACGATTCGCTGTGCGCCGAAGCCGAGCACGCGCCGTTCGACATTGCCCGCTTCGTCGAGGTGGAGTCGTGAGATGCCGCCGTCATCCTGAGCGAAGCGACGGATCCAGCGGTGGTGCGATCTCTCACTCCGTCGCCATCTGGCCGCGGGACAGCGAGGTCCTTCGCTGCGCTCAGGACGACAGGAGTTGGTCATGAGCGCGCGGTTGATCGTCGAGCGGCCCGGCCTGTTCGACACGGTGCAGGATCGCGGCCGCATCGGCTTCCAGGAGCTGGGCATGCCCACGGCCGGCGCCATGGACCGCATCGCGCTGGCACTGGCCAATGCGCTCGCCGGCAATCCCGCCGAGGCCAATGCCGCGGCACTGGAGATGGGCGTGCTGGGTCCGACCCTGGTGGTCGAGGCCGAGTCGGTGCGCATCGGCCTGGTCGGGCCGATCGAGGCGGCGCTGACAGCAAACGATGGCACCGCACCCAGGCCGCTGCCGTCCGACCGCTCGCACACGCTGAGCCGCGGCCAGCGCCTGAAGCTGGGCGCCATCGAGGGCGTCAGCACCGCCTACCTCGCGGTCGAGGGCGGCATCGCCGTGCCGGCCTTCATGGGCAGCCGCAGCACCTACACCCGCGCCGGGCTGGGCGGGCTGGAGGGCCGCAAGCTAAAGGAAGCCGACGCCCTGCCGCTGGCGCGCGAGGCCGCCAGCGCGCGCGCCGAGCTGGCGCTTGCGGCGCCCTTCGACTACGGCCGCGGCCCGATCCGCGTCGTGCCAGGGCCGCAGGCCGACCACTTCACCGAATCCGGTCATGCCACCTTTACGGGCAGCGAGTACGTCGTGTCGAAGGAGGCGGACCGCATGGGCATCCGCTTCGAGGGCCCGAAGATCGAGCACTCGGCGCTGGGCCCGGACATCGTCTCCGACGGCATCGCGCAGGGCGCCATCCAGGTGCCGGCGGCCGGCCTGCCGATCGCCCTGCTGGCCGACCGCCAGACCGTGGGCGGCTACTCCAAGATCGCCACCATCGCCTCGGCCGACCTGCCACGCACCTGCCGCCTGCTGCCCGGCATGCGCGTGCGCTTCGTCGCCATTTCGGTCGCCGAGGCCGAGGCGCTGCGCCGCGACCAGGAACGCCGGCTGGCCGCAGCGATCGCCGGCCTGAAGCCGACGCGACCCGAAGGCGGAATCGACCTGAAGGCTCTTTACGAGGAAAATCTGATAGATGGCGTCGTTCTTTGACCTAAGGTGAATTATCACGCAAATTGGTCACATTGACGTCAGACATCACTTCCGGTATCAACAACTGCATATTGAGCCGTTGATAGTCGAGCGATTTCCCTGATGTCCCTGGCGCCGCTGCAGCGTACCACCACTGCCACCGTCGAGATGCGTCCGGCCCCCATCGATCCGTCCTGGGTCGTCGAGGGCAGCCCGATGGCGCGCGTCGGCGCGGTGTCGCGCAGCGCCGACGGGCTCAGCTGGACCGACATCTGGGACTGCACCGAGGGCCGCTTCGTCTGGCGCTACGACGTCGATGAGACCGTGCACATCCTCGAAGGCGGCGCCCATGTCGTGGACGCCAACGGCACGCACTGGGACCTGCGCCCGGGCGACGTCGTGAGCTTCCGCGTCGGCACGCAGGCGAGCTGGCACGTGCCTCGCTATGTGCGCAAGGTCGCCTTCTGCAGCGAGGTGGTGCCCAAGCCGCTCACCGCGCTGATCGACGTCGAGCGCAGGCTGCGCGGCCGCAGCAAGCCGCTGGCCGCCGCCGTCGCCGGGCTGTTCGCCATGACCATGGCCGCCGGCGTGATGATGGCGGAATAGCGCCGCGGCGCGCAGGATGCGCGCATGCGACCGCTCATCCTGGGCTATGTCATCGTCTCGCGCGAAGGCGCCTACGCCACCGCCGACGGCCACTATCCCGATGTGCTGAAGATCGAGGCAGACCAGATCTTCTATCGCGACGCGCTGCGGTCAGCCGACGCCATCGCCCATGGCCGTCGCTCCGCCGAGCGCGACCCGCAGACCAGGAACAAGCCGCGTCTGACCGCGACACGCTCGGTCGCCGGCCTCGCGCCCGACCCGAAGCGGCGGCACGGCCTGCTGTGGAATCCCGCCGGCGCCAGCTTCGATGACGCATGGCGGCGACTCGGCCTCACACCCGACTCGACCCTCGCCGTCGTCGGCGGCGCCGGGCTGTTCGGCGTGTTCCTCGACATCGGCTACGAAACCTTCTTCCTTACCCAGTGCCGTTCGGCGAGCATGCCCGACGGACGATTGACCTTTCCCGAGATGGAAGGACGACCCGATCTCACGCCACAGGCCGTGCTGACACGACACGCCTACCGCATGAGCGCCCAGCATGTGCTCGATGCGGCCACGGATACCGTGCTGGAGCAGTGGAGGCCGAGTTGACGATCCGCCAGGACGTCGCCGATCACGGCAGGTGAGCAGCTGGCGTGAGGGCGGGCGATCACAGGCACACGCGTCTCCGTCGAACGTCGCCACCCGCCGTAACCGGGGATCGCTCGTCGGACCGGCGCAGGGCCTCGTCGACCTGATGCCGTGACGCGCTCGGTGGCCAGGAACGAATGGCCGAGACACGATCCGCGCACCTGCGCCACGTCAGTGATGCGCCCGGACGTGCGCGACCGCCATGCTTCCTGCGCCGTCTGCCCCTGACGTCGCATGCCCGCATCGCGGCTGACGCGGCTTCGCGCCCGTGAGCATGGAGGGTAATGTCGACGCCGAACGACCGCAGGGAACACGCGCGATGAGCTGGCAGCCCGAACTCGACGAACTGAAGCGCCGGCAGGAAATGGTCCGGCGCATGGGCGGGCCGGACAAGGTCAAGCGCCAGCACGATGGCGGCCGGCTCACGGTGCGGGAGCGCATCGACCGGCTGCTCGATCCCGGCAGCTTCCGCGAATGGGGCAGCGTCGCCGGCATGGCGACCTATGACGGCAAGAACGATCTGGAGGATCTGGTCGCATCCAATTCGGTCACCGGGCGCGGCACGATCGACGGAAGACCCGTCGTGGTCTCAGGCGACGACTTCACCGTTCGCGGCGGCTCGGCCGACGCCACGATCAAGGAGAAGAACCTGCTGGCCGAGAAGATGGCCAACCAGTATCGGCTGCCCATCGTGCGCATCATCGAGGGCTCGGGCGGCGGCGGCTCGGTGAAAACCATCGAGACCCAGGGCCGCGCCAACGTGCCGGGCGTCATCGGCTTCGACGTGGTCACCGCCAACATGGGTGCGGTGCCCGTGGTCGCGCTCGGGCTGGGCTCCGTGGCCGGGCTGGGCGCCGCGCGGCTGGCGGCCTCGCACTACTCGGTGATGGTCAAGGGCCTGTCGGCGATGTTCGTCGCCGGCCCGCCTGTCGTGGCCCGGCTGGGCCAGCCGCTCAGCAAGGAGGAGCTCGGCGGCTGGGAGATCCAGCTGCGCGCGGGTGCCGTTGATGAGGCCGTCGACAGCGAAGAGGAGGCCTTCGCCGCGGCGAAGCGGTTCCTGTCCTACATGCCGCAATCGGCCTTCGATCTGGCGCCGCGCGGGCCGGTCACTGACGATCCGCATCGCCGCGACGAGAAGCTGCTCTCGGCGATCCCGCGCGACACGCGCAAGGTCTACGCCATGCGCTCGATCGTCAGCACGCTGGTCGACAAGGGCAGCTTCTTCGAGATGAACAAGCTCTACGGCCGCGCGGTGATCACCGGGCTGTGCCGCATCGACGGCTGGCCGGTCGCCCTCATGGCCAGCGATCCGATGCACTACGGCGGCGCCTGGACGGCCGATACCTGCCAGAAGGTGATCCGCTTCATGGATCTCGCCGAGACCTTCCGCATTCCCGTGGTCTATCTCGAGGACTGCCCAGGCTTCCTGATCGGCCTGGAGGCCGAGCGGAGCGGCGTAATCAAGGCCGGCGTGCGCGCCATGGCGGCGATGCATCAGATCACCGTGCCGTGGTGCACCTTCATCGTGCGCAACAATTTCGGCGTCGCCGGCGCGGCCCACAAGAACACCGGCCGCGTTGCGCTGCGCTACGCCTGGCCGTCGGGCCGCTGGGGCTCGCTGCCGCTGGAAGGCGGCATCGAGGCCGCCTATCGCGCCGAGATCGACGCCGCGCCCGACCCCAAGGCCAGGCTCGCGGAAATCGAGGAGCGGCTCAACAAGCTGCGCTCGCCCTTCCGCAGCGCCGAGGCGTTCTGGATCGAGGAGATCGTCGATCCGCGCGACACGCGCCGCCTGCTGTGCGAATTCGCCAACCTCGCCGCCCCTGTGCGCGAGGGCAAGGCGCAGTTCTGGATGCGGCCGTAAGCTTCCCGTCAGGGGAATAATCCAAGCCTCGCCGCGTTGCGTATTCCGGGGCACGGCCCCCGGGAGCAACCAATGGACAACACACTTGTGCGGACACTGGCCTGCGGCTTCATCGCCGGCGCCGTGTCCTTCGTCATCTTCCACCAGGGCGGTTTCTGGGTGGCGACGCAGGCCGGCATTCTGAAGGCCAACACCTGGTCGATGGCCGACACCAAGCCGCTGGGCATTCCACAGCTGGTGTCCTACCTCTTCTGGACCGGGCTTTGGGGTGCGCTGGCGGCCTTCGTCGTGCCGAAGATGAAGCTACCGGCCTGGCTGGGCTGGACCCTGTTCGGGGCCGTCGTCGTGATCGCCGCCAACTGGTTCATCGTCCTGCCGCTCAAGGGCGCGCCGATCGGCGGTGGCTTCCGCATGCCCGGCGTGATCGTCGCCCCCGTGGTCTACGGCATCTGGGGCCTGGGCATGTGGCTGGTCTACAGCGCCTTGCACAAGGCGCTGGGCGCCTCGGCCGCGCCGGCGCGATAGGGTGCGTGCGGGAAATCAGCGCTGCCCTGTCATCCCGAGCGGAGCGAGGGATCCAGGCCGATCCTGGATCCCTCGCTCCGCTCGGGATGACAGCAGTTGCGTTCGAAAAGCCGCACGCCGATCCGGAGCTTGGGAAGCAGGAAGACGTCAGGCCGCCATCGAGCGGAGCTGCTCGTCGAGGTCGTCGGCGATGAAGTGGCGCACGACCTCGTCGAGATCGCGGTCGGTGTCGAAACCCAGGCGACGCGCGCGCGCTGCATCGATGTCGCCCGGCCAGCCGTCGACGATCTTCTGGATCGCCGGATCGTGCTCCCACGACACCTTGCCGAGCTTGCGGTTGCCCGCGTTGCGCTTCATCGCCGCCTCGAGCTCGGCGGCGCTCACCCTGATGCCGTTGAGCAGCAGGGTGCGGCCCGGCCCGAAGGCGTCGGCATCGAGATCGTGCGCGCGGATGAACGATTCGACCGTGCGTCGCGGGCTCAGCACCACCATCGGCGTGTCCGGTGTCACCGGGCAGATCACGTCGATGCCGGTGAGTGGCTCGCGCACGATCGAGCTGGCCCAGGTCGAGGCCGCCTTGTTGGGCCGCCCGGTGCGCACACAGATCGTCGGCAGGCGAATTGCCGTACCACGCAAGAATTCCTTGCGCGTGTAATCGCGCACCAGGAACTCGCCCATCGCCTTCTGCGCGCCGTACGACGTCTGCGGCGTCAGCGGCGTATCGTCGGTCACCGCCCTGGGCAGGTCCCCGCCATAGGCGGCGAGCGAGGAGGTGAAGATCACGCGCGGATTGGTGCCGAGCGCGCGGCATGCCTCCAGCACGTTGCGCGCGCCGTCGAGGTTGACGCGGTAGCCAAGGTCGAAATCGGCCTCGGCGCCGGCGCTGACCACGGCGGCGAAGTGGAAGACGCTGGAGGCGCCCTGCACGATCGACTGCACGGTGGCGAAATTGGCGATGTCGCCATCCATCGCCACCACGCGCGGATCGTCGAGTCCTGGGCCCGAGGCCCGGACCACGTCGAACAGCAGCAGCTCCGACACGCGCTCGCCGCCGAGCGCCGAACCCTCGAGGATCCTGCGCGCCAGCTTCTTGCCGAGGAACCCGGCCCCGCCGGTGATGACGACCTTCATCGCGCCCCTTCCCGCGTTAGGCGGCAACCCTCCAGAACCAGAGCTTGCCGGAATGGCTGTTGTTGCGCAGTCCCTCTTCCGCCGCAACCATCCGCAGGCCGTCGAACAGGTCCCAGTGGTCGCCGCTGGTCGGCTCGTAGATGCCCTTGATGGTCATGCGCTTGTCGCCGGCCGTGGCATAGCAGTCCTCGATATAGAGCACGCCCTTCCTGCCGACGACACCCGGCCAGACCTTGCTGGCCGTTCCCTCGACATCGGCGGCGCCGAAGACGCGCTGCACGGCGGGCAGCAGCTCGGCGGCGCGGATGAAGAGCTGCGGACCGATAATCCCGGCCGGACCGCCGTTCAGCTTCGGCGCCTTGGCGATGGCATCCTGCGAACCGGCGAGATCGGCGAGCGAGGCCTCGCCGGCCCGGGGCGTCACCCTGAGCGTGTAACTCATGCAGATCGTGCAGCGGTTATACTCGGCGAAGGCTGTCTTGGCCCACGGGCGTACCGTGGAGAAGCGGTCCAGCAGGGTCTGGAAACGAATGGAAGCCGGAATCGACACGTCTTTTCTCCGAACGCCCGGAAGCGGGCGGCGGGTCTTCTACACCTCCCCGGACATAAAGCAAGCGCTCACTCATACAGCCTTTTCGGTTTCGGCCTCGAAGAGGTGGAGCCGTTCGGGTGTGACCGCCAGCCGTACCTTGTCGTGGGCGCGCACGGCGACCAGGGGTTCGACCGCGGCGACGATGGTCTCGCTGCCCACGCGCGTGTCGAGCAGCGTCTCCGAGCCCAGCCGCTCGACGACCTCGATCTCGCACTCCATGCAGTGCTCCGCCGGATCCGCGCCGTTGGCGACGCGCAGATCCTCGGGCCGGATCCCCAGGGTCGCGCGCCTGCCGGCGAGCGGCTGGGCGCGCGATGCCAGCGCGCCGGGCAGACGCAGCTTCAGGCCCTGAGCCTCGACCCATAGTCCGCCCTCGCCGTTGACGACCGTTACATTGGCGAAGTTCATCGCTGGCGAGCCGATGAAGCCGGCGACGAAGAGGTTGGCCGGCGTGTTGTACAGCGTCATCGGGTCGCCGACCTGCTGCACCACGCCATCCTTCATCACCACGACGCGGTCGCCGAGCGTCATCGCCTCGACCTGGTCGTGTGTGACGTAGATCGCCGTCGTGCCCAGCCGCTCGTGCAGCTTGCGCAGCTCCACGCGCATGTGCACGCGCAGCTTGGCGTCGAGATTGGAAAGCGGCTCGTCGAACAGGAAGACCTGCGGGTTGCGCACGATGGCACGGCCCAGCGCGACGCGCTGGCGCTGGCCACCGGAAAGCTGGCGCGGCCGGCGGGCGAGCAGCGATTGGATGCCGAGGATGTCGGCGGCGTGCCTGACGCGCTTCTCGATCTCGGCCCTGTCGAACTTCCGCATCTTCAGGCCGAACGCCATGTTGTCGTAGACGCTCTTGTGCGGGTAGAGCGCGTAGTTCTGGAACACCATGGCGATGTCGCGGTCCATCGGCGCGAGATCGTTGACCACGGTATCGCCGATTAGGATGTCGCCCGAGGTGATGCTCTCCAGCCCGGCGACCATGCGCAGCGTCGTGGTCTTGCCGCAGCCGGAGGGGCCGACCAGCACGACGAACTCGCGGTCGGGGATCTCCAGATTGACGTCCTTCACCGCGTGCACGGCGCCTTCGTACATCTTGTTGAGCTGCCGGATGGTGACCTGCGCCATGGCTCAACCCTTTACCGAGCCGGTGAGGCCCGCGACATAGTGTTCGACGAAGAACGAGTAGACGATCGCCACCGGGATCGATCCCAGCAGCGCACCGGCCATCAGCGGCCCCCAGAAGAAGACGTCGCCGCGGATCAGCTCCGAGGTGACGCCCACCGGCACGGTCTTCTGCTCGGGCGACGACAGGAAGACCAGGGCGTAAATGAACTCGTTCCACGACAGGGTGAAGGCGAAGATGCCGGCCGACAGGATGCCCGGCACCGCCACCGGAAGGATGATGTGGTACATGGCCTGGAAGCGCGAGGCGCCGTCAATGCGCGCGCATTCCTCGAGCTCCTTCGGGATGGCCTTGAAGTAGCCCATCATCAGCCAGGTGCAGAACGGAATCAGGAAAGTCGGATAGGTCAGGATCAGCGCCCAGGGCGTGTTGCCCAGCCCGAAGCTCCTGATGATCTCGGCCAGCGGGATGAACAGCAGCGTCTGCGGCACCAGGTAGGTGATGAAGATGCCGGTGCCGAGGCTGCCGGCCCACGGAAAGTTCAGCCGCGCCAGCGCGTAGCCCGCGCACACGCCGCAAATCAGCGAGATCACCGTCGATATCGCGGCGATGATCAGCGTGTTGGCCATCCATCTCGAGAACATCGTCTCCTCGAAGAGGTAGAAGATGTGCTCGAGGGTCGGATTGTTGGTCCAGAACGGCTGGTAGGCGACGGCGTTCCACGGCTTGTACAGCTCGCCGTCGGGCCGGAAGGTCGTGATGATCATCCAGTAGAACGGGAAGAGCAGCACGAACACGAACAGGGTCAACGGGATGTAGAAGAACACCCAGCGCCGCCAGAGGCCTCCCTCGACCATCAGCGTACCTCCACCCGGCGGATGTAGAGCAGCTGCACGACGACGATCAGGAACAGGAACGGGAACATCGCCAGCGAGATCGCCGCACCCTCGGCCAGCAGGCCGGTGCCGATGCCGAGCTGATAGGCATAGGTGGCGAAGAGATGCGTGGCGTTGGCCGGGCCGCCGCCGGTCATGACGTAGACCAGCTGGAAGTCGGCGAAGGTCTGGATCACCGAGAACAGCACCACGACCATGGTCACCGGCAGCAGGAGCGGCCAGGTGACGTGCCAGAAGCGCTGCCAGGGCCGCGCACCGTCGATCGCCGCGGCCTCGTTGAGCTCGGGGCTGATCGTCTGCAGGCCGGCGAGCAGGCTGATGGCGAAGAACGGCACGCCGCGCCAGATGTTGACGATGATGATCGAGGTCATGGCGAGGTCGGGATCGCCCAGCCAGTTAATGCGCTGGCTGATGAAGCCGAGATTGTAGAGCGTCCAGTTGATGACGCTGAACGTCGGATCGAACATCCACTTCCAGGCGAAGGTGCTGAGCACCGTCGGGATGATGAAGGGCAGCAGGATGAAGGCGCGGATGAACGCCTTGCCCCTGAAGTGCCGGTTCAGCAGCAGCGCCAGCCACAGTCCGAGCGCCAGCTTGAAGACCGTGGTGACACCCGTGTACCAGAAGGTGTTCCACACGGTTACGTGGAAGATCCCGTCGTTCCAGATCTTGGCGAAGTTCGCCAGGCCGACGAACTCGCCCTCGACGCCGACGCGCGCGCTGCTCAGCGACAGGATCACGCCCTTGACGAAGGGATAGGCGATGAACAGGCCAAGCAGGATGGCCGTCGGCAGGAGAAGCGCGAACGCCAGCCAGCGCTCGTCCTCAAGGATGCGCGACCGCGGGACGGGACGCTTCCCGCCCGCGGTCGACGCGGTCACGGCCACCACGACGCGTACTCCGGGAACGCTAGGCGGGGCTCACACGTAGACTTTCTTCAGCTCGGCCTCGGCCCACTTCACCGCTTCCTCGGCCGCCATGCCCTGCACCGCCTTGGCGTACATGTCGGTGATGATGTACTTCGACAGGACCTCCTGCGCCTTGGCGTTGGGCGGGCCGGAATGGCCGATGGCCTGGCCGAGACGCGCCGCGACCTTGTACGGCGTCATGACCGGGTCCTCGGCCCACATCTTGTGGCTCTCCCACTTCGCCGTGCACGGCGTGGCGAAGCCCTTCTGCGACAGGAAGAACTTCTCGTAGTTGGCCTCGGTATGCAGCCACTTCAGGAACTCCTTCGCGGCGTCCTGGTTCTTCGAGTACTTCATCAGCATGTTCGACTGCAGCAGGTGGAAGCCGAACTGGCCGGCCGGGCCCTTGGGCATCGGCGCGTGCAGGATGTCCTTGTTGAGATGCACGCCCTTCTCGGTCTTGTACTGGTCGGCGCGGCGCAGCGACTCGATGTAGATCGAGGCGCCGTTGAGCGTCGCCGAGATGGTCTGCGACAGGAAGGCGCGGTTGTTGTTGCTGTCGTCCCAGGCGAGGCCGCCCTCGTCGTGCGCGTCCTTCCAGAACCCCTGCATGAACTTCACCGAATCGACGGTGGCCTTGGAGTTCAGCACCACGGTCTTGCCGTCGGCCTCGACCTCCTTGCCGCCCCACGACCACAGGTAGGGATAGGTGAAGCCCGGCGCGTCGCCGAAGGTGTGGCCCAGGGTCTGGCCGATCGGCCGGCCCTTGGCCTTCAGCTTCTTGCCGGCCTCGCGATACTCCTCCCAGGTTTCCGGGAACTTGGTGACGCCGACCTCGTCGAACCACGACTTGCGATAGGCGATCATGCCGCCGATCACCGCCCACGGCATGCCCATGTACGCCTTGCCGTCCGAGCAGATCGCCTTGGCGTAGGGGTAGAGGCCGCCCTCGCGCTTGGCGACGTCCTCGGCGATGTCGCTGAGGTCGACCACCGAGTTCGAGTAAAGGTGCGTGTAGCTGTTGAACGACATGATGATGTCGGCGCCGGAGCCCGACTGGATGCCCGCGGTGATGCGCGGCTGCAGGTCATTGCCGTTCACCGTCTCGAGATTCATCTTGATGCCGAGCGCCTTCTCGGCGGCCGGCATCAACTCGCGCCGGAACATCTGGTCGGTCGCCGGCACGAAGTCGACCCACTTCAGCCAGTGCACCGTCTTGGCCTGCGCATAGACCGGCGCACGCCCGCTGGCGAGGATGCTCGCCATGCCCGTGCTCGCAGCGACCGTGGCGGCGCCGGAGACGCGCAGAAAAGTCCGTCTCTTCGTGGTCATCACATTTCCTCCCACAGCGGCTACGTTCAGCGAGCCGCAGTTCCCGGGACCCTAGAACGGCGCTCCGCCGGGAATCAAGCGGAGTTCGCCGAAATCGCTCCGCCGCCGTCGGACGGCGATCAGCATGAACCCTTCGCGCCCGACATGCCGACGCCGCCGAGGATCGTCATCCGCAGCACGTTGTCGACGAACATCAGGTCGATGCGGCCGCTCTCGGTGCGATAGCCCCAGAGCTGGATGCGGCCGCCGCATTGCGCGTAGAGCGGCCGACCGAGCGCGGCGCGCACCTCCTCCGTCGTGCGCCCGGGCTCGGCCTTCTCGTCGAGCTCGGCGCGCGTGACGTCGCGTTCCTGCCCGCGGATGTCCTGGGCGCGCGCCGGCGCGGCGAGCGCGAGCACTGCCAGCAGCGCGGCCGCCAGGACACGGCGCATGCCTATTTCTGGCGATCCCCGGTCTCGTCGAGCGCGACGCGGCCGGCCACGATGGTGAAGACGACCACGCCGTCGCGGGCATTGTAGGTCCAGCGCTCCAGCGGTCCCAGCTTGTCGAACTTGGCCGGTGGGCCCAGCACCTTCTCGAGCTCCTCGCTGGTCTTGAGCCCGCTCGCCTTCTTGAGGATCTCGGCCTTGGTCGGCGACGAATCGCAGCCGGCCAGCACCGCCAGCATCGAGACTCCGCCGAGCACGACGATCCGCCTGCGCATCGCGCGCCTCCTTCTTCCTTGCGTCGAGCCTACCGGCCGCGCCCGACCGGCGCAAATTCCGCCACAGTGTCGGGCTGAACTGTGGCCGCATGACGATTTCCTTCGCCCGGCTCGGGCCCCTCGCCGCGCTCCTGACGTCGCTTGCCGCCGGCGCCGTCGCGCAACAGGAAACCATCGCCTTCGAGAGCCACCACCGGGGCCGGCCGGTGCAGGTCACGGCAAGCATCAGCTGGCCGTCGGGCTCGGCGGTCGTGCCGGCGATGGTGATCCATCACGGCAGCGCCGGCATCAACCAGCGGCGCGAGGGACGGTACGCGCGCGCACTGCTGGCGATGGGCGTGGCGGCAGTGCAGATCGATTCGTTCGGGCCGCGCGGCGTGCGCCAGACGGTGACCGACCAGATGGCGGTCGACGGCGCCGAATTCAATCTCGACGCCATCGGCGCGCTCAAGGCGCTCGCCAGGCATCCGCGCATCCACCGCCGGCACATCGGCATCATGGGCTTCTCCAAGGGCGCGGTCTCGGCGCTGATGGTCTCGCACGAGCGCCTGCTGCGGGACAAGGGCCTGCCCGAGGACCTGCGTTACGCCCTGCACGTCCCGATCTATCCCACCTGCTACGTGCACTACCATCAGCCGCGCACGACGGGCGCGCCGATCTACCTGCTGCTGGGCGGCGCCGACACCTATGCCGGCGTCGAGCCGTGCACGAGCTACGGCGAGAGCCTGCGCCGGGCCGGCGCACGCATCGAGGTCAAGGTGTATCCCGGCGCGCCGCACGGCTTCGACGGCGGCGTCGCCTACAACACGCCGAGCGGCGAGAACTACTCGCGCTGCGTCGCCGTGCAGCGACCCGACGGCACCTATGTCGAGCGCACCACCGGCGCGGTGGTCGGCACCTCGGCGCCCGATGGCTGGCTGGTGCTCGGGCCGCAGGCGATGAAGGTAATCGCCGGCTGCCGCACCCTGGGCGTCAGCGGCGGGCCGAACGAGAAGGCGCGCGTGCAGGCGATGGAGGATTTCAAGGGCTACGTTCGCCGGCATTTGCTCGGCGGGTAGAACTACCTTCCCCCGGAGGGGGAAGGTGCCCGAAGGGCGGAAGGGGGATGTCGAAGACGAACTGAGGAGTCCGGCTTCGACATCCCCCTTCCGTCGCTCCGCGCCACCTTCCCCCTCCGGGGGAAGGCAAAGATTAAGCCGCCTGCTTGATCGCCTTGCCGACGATGTCGATGATCTCGTCGATCTGGACCTTCTCGATGATCAGCGGCGGCGACATGGCCAGCGTGTCGGCGCCCTGGCGCACCATCAGGCCGAGCTCGAAGCACTTCACAAAGGTATCGTAGCCGCGCGCACCGACGGCGCCGGCGCGGGGCTCGAGGTCGATGCCGGCACCCAGGCCGAGGTTGCGAATGTCGATCACGCCGGACGTGCCCTTGAGCGAGTGCACGCCGTCCTCCCAGTGCTTCGACAACTCGGCCGAACGCTGGAACAGGCCCTCGGTCTTGTAGATGTCGAGCACCGCCGACGCCGCGGCGCAGGCCAACGGATGCGCCGAGTAGGTGTAGCCGTGGAACAGGTCGATGGCGTTCTCCGGCCCGCTCAGCAGCCCGTCATAGACATGCTTGCGCACGAAGACGCCACCCATCGGGACGGTGGCGTTGCTGATGCCCTTGGCCACCGTCATCAGGTCGGGGATGACGTCGAAGTAATCGGCGGCGAAGGCGGTGCCAAGCCGGCCGAAACCGGTGATCACCTCGTCGAAGATCAGCAGGATGCCGTGCTTCGTGCAGATCTCGCGCAGCCGCTTGAGATAGCCCTTGGGCGGCGGCAGGAAGCCGGTCGAGCCGGCGCAGGGCTCGACGATCACCGCGGCGATGTTCGAGGCGTCGTGTAGCGCCACGATACGCTCCAGCTCGTCGGCCAACTCGACGCCGTTGGCCGGCTCGCCGCGCGCGAAGGCGTTCCTGGACGGCAGGTGGGTGTGCGGCAGGTGGTCGACGCCCTGCAGGGTGGCGGCGCTGAAGGCCTTGCGGTTGTTGACCATGCCGCCGACCGAAATGCCGCCGAAGCCGACTCCGTGATAGCCGCGCTCGCGGCCGATGAAGCGGGTGCGCGTGCCCTGGCCGGTGGCGCGATGATAGGCGAGCGCGATCTTCAGCGCGCTGTCGACCGCCTCGGAGCCGGAGTTGCAGTAGAAGGCGTGGTTGAGATCGCCCGGCAGCATCGCGGCGTGCCGCGCGGCCAGCTCGAAGGCCTTGGGATGGCCCATCTGGAAGCTGGGCGCGTAGTCCATCTCCTCGAGCTGGGCGGCGATCGCCGCCTTGATCTCCTCGCGGCCATGGCCGGCGTTGACGCACCAAAGGCCGGCGGTGCCGTCGATCACCCGGCGGCCTTCCGGCGTCCAGTAATGCACGCCCTTGGCTTTCGCGAGCAGGCGCGGGTTCTTCTTGAACTGCTTGTTCGCCGTGAACGGCATCAGGAAGGCGTCGAGATTGTTGGCGACGGGTTTGGTGGGCGCGGCGGACATGGCTGGACTTCCCCGGATTGAGACGCGGTGGATACTACAACTCTGTCATCCCGAGCGCAGCGAGGGATCTAGATCCCTCGCTGCGCTCGGGATGACAGGTCAGGCCGCCAGCGCGGCGCTGGCCTCGACCAGCGGCAGGCCGAGGCTGCTGGCCACCGCAGGATGGGTGATCCGGCCGCGATGCACGTTCAGCCCGGCGCGCAGGTGCGGGTTCTCGAGGATCGCCGCCAGCCCGCGCGACGCCAGCTTCAGGCCGAACGGCAGCGTGGCGTTGTTGAGCGCATGGCTTGAGGTCAGCGGCACCGCGCCCGGCATGTTGGCGACGCAATAGTGGATCACGCCGTCGACGACATACGTCGGATCGGCATGCGTAGTCGGCTTGGAGGTCTCGAAGCAGCCGCCCTGGTCGATGGCGACGTCGACGATCACCGCGCCCTTCTTCATCGTCGAGAGCTGCGCGCGGCTCACCAGCTTGGGCGCCAGCGCACCGGGCACCAACACCGCACCGATGACGACGTCGGCGGCGGCGATCTCGTGCGCCACGGCGTCGCCCGTCGAGTAGCTGGTACGCACGCGACCGGTGAAGAGCTGGTCGAGCTCGCGCAGGCGCGGCAGCGAGCGGTCGAGGATGGTGACCTCGGCGCCCAGCCCCGCGGCCATGCGCGCGGCGTTGGTGCCGACCACGCCGCCGCCGATCACCGCGACCTTGGCCGCCGGAACGCCGGGCACGCCGCCCAGCAGCAGGCCGCGGCCACCGGCATGACGGCGCAGCGCGAAGGCCGCCGCCTCGATCGACAGCCGGCCGGCGACCTCGCTCATCGGCACCAGCAGCGGCAGGCCGCCATGGGCATCGGTGACGGTCTCGTAGGCGATCGCCGTGCAGCCCGACTCCATCAGGCCCCTGGTCTGCGCCGGATCCGAGGCGAGATGCAGATAGGTATAAAGCAGCTGGCCGGGCCGCAGCTGGCGCCACTCGCCGGGCTGCGGCTCCTTGACCTTCACGATCATGTCGGCGGTGGCGAAGATCTCCGCCGCGCCCGGCGCGATCGTCGCGCCCGATGCGACATACGCCGCATCGTCGGCGCCGATGCCGCCACCGGCACCGGTCTCGACCAGCACGCTGTGGCCAGCGGCGACATATTCCTTCACCGAGGAGGGCGTGAGCCCCACCCGGTATTCGTGGGTCTTGATCTCACGGGGCACGCCGACGCGCATGGTCCACCTCCTGATGCTGAAGGCTACGCCCGAAGCGATGTTGCGTTCCCGGCAAAGACGACGTCGCCGGCCTCGCCCGCCGCCGGTTTCCGTCCTAGAATGTCGCTTTGACGCACGAATCCGGCGCCATGACGCTCGACCGCATTGACATCGCTCTGCTCGCAGCCCTCTGTGACGACGCCCGCGCCACCCATGTCGAGCTTGCCGAACGCGTCGGTTTGTCGAGCACGGCGGTGGCAAGGCGCCAGAAGCAGCTTGAGGACCAAGGTATCATCGCCGGCTATCAGGCCGCTTTGAGCCTGCGCAAGCTCGGCTTCACCACCACCGTCTCGGTGCGCATCACGCTCGACAGCCAGAGCGAGGCGGCGCTCGATGCCTTCGAGAAGGCGGTGAAGCGCTGCCCGTCGGTGGTGCATTGCCTGCTGATGTCAGGCAGCGACGACTACCTGCTGACCGTGCTGGCGCGCGACATCGAAGATTTCGAGCGCATCCACAAGACGCAGCTGTCGATGCTGCCGCGGGTGGCACGCATCCAGTCGAGCTTCGCGCTGCGCGAGGTGGTCGACCGCGGCGCACCGCCGGCGGTGATCGAACGCCTGCGCAAGGAAGGCACGTGAGCGCGCGCCGGGTCGGCCCGCGGCAACGCGATGGAGGGGACGAACATGGGAAGGCTCGACGGCAAGGTCGCCGCGGTGACCGGTGGCGCATCAGGGATCGGCGAGGCGACGGTCAGGCGCTTCGTGGCCGAGGGTGCGAGCGTGATCTTTTGCGATCGGGACGGCGATCGCGGCCAGCATGTGGCGAGCGAACTCGAGAGCGCCGGCGCCAGGGTCGCCTTCACCCAGGCCGACGTCGGGAGCGAGGCCGCGTGTCTTGCATTCGTCAATGGCGCCGCGCAGCAATTCGGGCGCCTCGACATCCTCGTCAACAATGCCGGCATCCGCAAATACGAGAAGATCGATGTGGCGAGCGCGGCGAGCTGGGACGAGATCCTCAGCGTCAACCTGATGAGCTACGTCTTCTGCGCCAAGGCGGCCGTGCCGCTGATGCGCGGCGCCAGGGGCGGCGCCATCGTCAACGTCGCCTCCGTCCGCTCCATCGTCGCAGGCGGCGGCAACCTGCAGTACGACACGACCAAGGCCGCCATCGCGGGCCTGACGCGGGCGCTCGCCGCCGACCACTCGTCGGAGGGCATTCGCGTGAACGCCGTGGGTCCCGGGCCGATCTTCACGCCGTTCCATCAGCGCCGCATCGCAGCGGCCGGCGAGACCGTCGAGCAGTACAACGCCCAGGCGGCCCGTGGCACCATGCTGAAGCGTCCGGGCAGGGCCGAGGAGGTCGCCGCCGCCATCCTGTTCCTGGCCTCCGACGATGCCTCCTACGTCACGGGCACGCTCCTGTTCGTCGACGGCGGCATGACCGCGCTATAGTGCCCCGGCGAAACCGGACAGACACCGGTGAGGAGACGCCAGCGATGCGCACGAGCTTTTCCGTCAACGACATGACCATCCACCGCATCGTCGAGCAGGAGAGCGGCTTCACGCCGATCCTCGACTTCCTGCCGACATTGTCGAAGGAAACGCTGGGCGAGAATCTCGACTGGCTGGCGCCCGGTGGCTATGACAGCTCGAGCGGCAATGTCGTGCTGTGCTTCCAATCGTATGTCGTCAAGACGCCGCACCACAACATCCTGGTCGACAGCTGCATCGGCAACGACAAGAACTTCCCGCTGCGGCCGGCCTGGAACAAGAAGACCGACCCCAACTGGATGCAGGCGCTGAAAGCCGCCGGCCTCGGGGTCGAGGACATCGACTTCGTGATGTGCACGCACCTGCACGGCGATCACGTCGGCTGGAACACCAGGCTGGAGAACGGCCGCTGGGTCCCGACCTTTCCCAGGGCGCGCTACCTGTTCTCGAAGAAGGAATACACCTACTGGAGCGAGATCCATCAAAAGACGCCGCTCGACCAGATCACCGACAGCGTGCTGCCGATCATCGAGGCCAACCGCGCCGAGCTGGTCAGCAGCGATCATGCGCTCAACGACCATATCCGGTTGAGCCCGACCCCGGGCCATACGCCCGACCATTTTGCCGTCTGTGCCGGCAAGGGCTCCGACGCCGCGGTCTTCACCGGCGATTTGATCCATTCGCCGATCCAGGCGCGCTATCCCGACCTGGTCATGCGCGTCGACACCGACCGCGAGCAGGCGGTGCGCACGCGCCGAGGCTTCCTCGAGCGCTACTGCGACACCGACACGTTGTGCTGCACGATGCACTTCCCCTCGCCTTCGGCCGGCCACATCAAGCGCTGGGGAGACGGCTTCCGCCTGGAGTACGCAACGACCTGAGTCCGCTCGCGGGCCTGCCGACAGCTCCGGCACGCTACCACTTGTAGACCTTCTGCAACGTGCCGCCCATGAGCGCCGCCTTGTCGCTCTCGGACAGGCGCGTGGTGTCGCGGAATGGCGCCACGCCCTGTTCGTAGGTCAGCATGCCGATCGCGCGCGTCCAGTCGGTGCCCCACATGCACCGCTCTAGCCCGAACGCGTCGATGATGCGCAGCACCGGCTCCCATATGTCGTCGTAGGGAAAAGCCTGGTGCGACATCGTGCAGGCGCCGCTGATCTTCACCCTGACGTTTCGATACTGGGCGAGATCGAGCAGCTTCGGCAGATCGGCCCAGACATCGGCGGGAACCGGCGGGCGCATCGGTTGCAGCAGGCCGAGATGGTCGATCACGATGACTGTATCGGGGTGCTGCCGGATGTGCGGCAGCCCCTTGTCCAGGATGCCCCAGCACAGCAGATTGACCGGCAGAGCATGCCGGGCGGCGGCCGCGAAGGCCCGCCTCAGGCCGGGATGATCGGCGTCCACCGGCAGGCCCTTGCCCATGCGGATGCGAATGCCGCGCGCGCCGGGCGTCGCCGCCCATTTGGACACCACGTCGTCGATCGCCGGATCGGTCGCGTCGACCGGCGTCACCACCCGGAACTTGTCCGGATAGGCGTTGTAGACCTCGAGCGCGTAGCTTGGATCGTATTCATAGGCGCTGAACGACGACACCATGACCGCGCCGTCGACACCGACACTGCCCATCGCAGCGACCATTTCCTCGCCAGTGGCGGAATCCAGCCCGTGCGAGGGACCGGCCCACGGCCGCCCCGGATGATTGCGCTCGAAGGGATGAACCTGGACGTCGATGACAGGCATGGCTGCTGGGACCTGGATCGGTGCGGGCTGGGGCAATTGGTCGACAACTTCCTGCCCGCGTCAACAGCTTGCGCCGGGACCGGGAAACCACGAAGGTTCGGGCCCGTTCAGAAGAGTCCACGCCCTATGCAGTTCGATGACGTCATCCTTGGTCGCCGCAGCATCCGCGGATACAAGCCCGATCCGGTGCCCAGGGCGCTGATCGAGGAGATCATCGGTCTGGCGATGCGCGTGCCGTCGTCGATGAACACCCAGTGCTGGAATTTCTACGTCGTCACCGGCGAGCCGCTGGATCGCATCCGTGCCGGCAACACGGAGCGGAATCTGGCAGGCGTACCGCACTCGCGCGAGTTCCGCACGGGGCAGGGCTTCACGGGCCAGCACCGCGAAAGGCAGATCGGTGTCGCCAAGCAATTGTTCTCCGCCATGGGCATCGCGCGCGACGACAAGGAAGGGCGCCACGACTGGGTGATGCGTGGCTTCCGTCAGTTCGACGCGCCGGTCTGCGTGATCGTGACCTATGACCGCGTGCTGGACGGCAGCGACGATGCGCCGTTCGATTGCGGCGCGGTGGCGACGGCCCTGGTCAATGCCGCCTGGTCGCGCGGGCTGGGCGCCGTGATCAACAGCCAGGGCATCATGCAGTCCCCCGTGGTGCGCGAGCATGCCGGCATCGCCGACGATCAGGTCATCATGAAGAGCATTGCGCTGGGCTGGCCGGACGAAAGCTTCCCGGCGAACGCAGTCGTGTCCGAACGAAAGTCCGTCAAGGAAGCCACGGTGTTCGTCGGGTTCGACGAGTAGGCACGCGCAGGCTCCTCACTCCGCCGCCGCCCGCGACAGGCCGCTTGTGCTGGTCGCATCCGCCGATCGTCCGTAGACGAAAGCCGCGTCGTCGAGGTCGATGAGCGGAATCTGGTCCTTCTCGCTCCAGTAATCCTGGTTGTGCTGCCACTCCGGCTTGTCGCCGCGCTTGGGCAGCAGGTCCATGGCGCGCATCAGGTAGCCGGGATTGAAGTTCTCCGGATCGATCCACGGCAGGATCGGCATGTCCTTGTCCTCGGGCCGCAGCGCCACGGCGACGCGCTCGGCCTGGCGTGCCTTCATGTGGCCGAGCAGCCGGCAGACGAAGTCGGCGACCAGATCGGCGCGCAACGTCCAGCTGGCGCGGAAATAGCCGAACACCCACACCATGTTGGGAATGCCGGTGAACATCATGCCGCGGTAGGTCACGGTCTGGGCGAAATCGAGCGCCTTGCCGTCGATGGTGAAGCCGATGTCGCCCAGCGCGTTCATGTTGAAGCCGGTGGCGGTGACGATGATGTCGGCCTCCAGCGTCCTGCCCGACTTCAGCAGGATGCCGCTCTCGGTGAAGCGCTCGATCTCGTCGGTGACCACCGAGGCCTTGCCGGCGCGGATGCCCTTGAACAGATCGCCGTCGGGCACGAAGGCGATGCGCTGCCGCCACGGCCGGTAGCTCGGCGTGAAGTCCGGATCGAGCTTGTAGTCGGGGCCGATATAGGCGCGCACGCCGGCCAGCAGCTCCTTCCTGACGGTCTCGGGCTCCTCGAATGCGCGTCGCGTGAAGACGGCCTGGTCGTGCAGGATCTTGCGGCGCACGATCTCGTGGATCCAGGTCTCGTCGATCTGCAGCTGACGCAGGGTGTCGGCCAGATCGTTGGCATTGCGCGCCGGGATGAAATAGGTCGGCGAGCGCTGCAGCATGGTGACATGCCCGACCTTGTCGGCCACCGCCGGGATCAGCGTCGCCGCCGTCGCGCCCGAGCCGATCACCAGCATCTTCTTGCCGGCGTAGTCGAGATCCTCCGGCCAGGTCTGCGGATGCACGATGCGACCCTTGAAGTTCTCCATGCCCGGCCAGCGCGGCGTGTAGCCTTCGTTGTGCCGGTAGTAGCCCTGGCACATCCACAGGAAGTTGGTCGTGAAGCGTACCGGCTCACCGGTGTCGCCACGCGTACCCTCGACGGTCCAGAGGTTGTCGGCGCTGGACCAGGCAGCCCGCGTGATGGTGTGGCGGTAGCGGATGTGGCGGGCGAGGTCGTTGTCGGCGATCACCTCGGCCATGTAGTCGCGGATTTCGTGGGCCTTGGCGATCGGCTTGCCGGTCCACGGCTTGAAGCGGTAGCCGAAGGTGTAGAGGTCGCTGTCGGAACGGATGCCGGGATAGCGGTGCGTCAGCCAGGTGCCGCCGAAGCTGTCCTGGCTCTCCAGGACCACGAAGCTGGTGCCCGGGCATTGCTGCGTCAGGTGGTAGGCACCCCCGATTCCCGAGATGCCGGCGCCGACGAGGAGGACGTCGAAATGCTCGGTCTTTGTCTGGGGCGCGCGGGTCGGAATCGCGGTGTCAGGCATCGATCTGCTTTCTCAACGGGCTCTGGACGCTGTTGCATCGGGATGAGCGCTTCAACCTTACTCTATACACGTCCCGGACCATCGCCGTCGTTGATCCAAGTCATCGCAAGCCGCACCGGGAAATTTCGCACCACGACTTCCTCTGTCGCCGTGTCCAGCACGGCGCAGCTCAACTGCCCGCCATTGCGTGGGTCGCGGCCCTCACCGGCCGAGCCGGGATTGACCACCAGCACCCGACCGATGCGCCGGACGACCTGCCGGTGGGTATGGCCGTAGAGCACGATGTCGGCGTCGGCCTCGCCAAAGCGCTGCAGCTCGGAGCTGGTGGGCAGAACATAGCTGCCGCGCGGTTCCCACGGCGTCGAGTGCACCATCAGGATGCGCTTGCCGCCAATCCGCAACTCGCGCCGATGCGGCCGCTCGGCGAGCCAGCCGAGCAATTGCCGGTCGACGTCCGCCTGGGATCGTGCCCGTGCGCCGGCCTCGCCGAGGAAGATCTCCTCGTGATTGCCCAGAATGGTGATCGCCTCGAGCTCGCGCAGCCGGCCGATCACCGCATTCGAGAACCTGTACTGGTGGATGCTGTCGCCGAGACACAGCAGTGCATCGATTGGGCCCATCGCCTCCAGGGCGCGATCGAGGCCATCGCTGTTGCAATGCAGGTCGGAGACGATACCGAGCTTCACCTGGCCTCCCGAATCGACGATCTCGCGACGGTAGTGGAAGACGTCCGGCCTGGCGAGCGCCGCCACCGTCGCGGTCGCGGAACGTCGGATGCGGGCGCAGCGCGCGCCGCCCGCTGGCACCCACGGTTATCGAATCAATTCGCAGCTGGCATTTCCGTTCGTCGCGTCGGACTCCGATGCTGATGCCATGACCGCGGCCACTCCGGTCGCGGTGCCACCTGATGGAGATACCAATGCTCAAACGTACGTTCCTCGCCACGACGCTGCTCGCCGGCTTCGTGTCCATCGCGCCGGCCTTCGCCGGTGAATGCCCGGCGGGCCAGATGCGCCCCGACGCCACCAAGCCGTCGAGCGTCGCCGCCAAGGCGGTCACCGACAAGGTGCTCGCCCAGATCAACCTCGCCGACGAGAAGCTCGCGCTCAAGGGTTACAACATGCGCGTGCGTCGCCTCGAGGTGCAGCCCGGCGGCATCGTGCCATGGCACAGCCACGCCGACCGTCCGGCGCTGATCTACATCATCTCGGGCGCCATCCACGAGTACGCCAGCAATTGCGCCGTGCCGATCCTGCACCAGGCCGGCGAAGTGGCGCGCGAGACGCACGCCACGGCGCACTGGTGGCAGAACACCGGCAAGGTCCCCGTCGTGCTGCTGTCGTTCGACATCCAGCACGATCCCAAGGACCACAACATGTAATGCCGCTCGGCGGAGCCAGACCATGACAAGTGTCCTGCGCGCGTTCACGATCGGCCTGACGGCCTTTCTGACCGTCGTCGATCTGTTCGCGACGCAGGCCATCTTGCCTGCGCTGACCTCGGCCTATGGCGTGACGCCGGCGGCCATGGGCTTTGCCGTCAACGCCAGCACCATCGGCATGGCGGCCGGCGGCTTCGCGGTCGCCCTGTTCGGCCGCCGTCTCGATCAGCGGCGCGGCATTCTTGTGAGCCTGGCGATCCTGTCGATCCCCACGGCACTGCTGGCCACCATGCCGCCGCTGCCCGTCTTCGCGGCACTGCGGATCGTCCAGGGTGTCTGCATGTCGACGGGCTTCGCGCTGATGCTGGCCTATCTCGGCGAGCACACGAGCGCCCGCGACACCGCCAGCGCCTTCGCGGCCTACGTCACCGGCAACGTCGCCTCCAACCTGTTTGGCCGGCTGCTGGCCGCGGGCGCCGTCGATCATCTCGGCCTCGCCGCCAGCTTCTATGTCTTCGCGTTCCTCAACCTCGCCGGCGCCGTGCTGGTCTGGTTCACCGTCGAGCGCACACCGGCGATGGAGCGGGTCGACATGAGCCACAGCAAGCCGCTTGCGAGCTGGCTGCGTCATCTCGCCGATCCCGCGCTTCGCGCCGCCTTCGCGACCGGCTTCGTCATCCTCTTCGGCTTCATCGGCACGTTCACCTACGTCAATTTCGTGCTGGTTCGCCCGCCGTTCTCCGTCGGCATGATGACGCTGGGCGCGGTCTATCTCGTGTTCCTGCCCTCGATCTTCACGACGCCGCTCGCCGGCCGGGTCGTCGTCCATGTTGGGACGCGTCCGGCCCTGTGGGCGTCCTTCGCCCTCGCCGCAGCCGGCCTGCCGCTTCTGCTCAGCGCGCATCTTGGTTTGCTGCTCGCGGGCCTTGCCCTGGTCGCGATCGGCACATTCTTCGCCCAGGCGGTGGCCACCGGGTTCGTCAGCCGCGCGGCGACGAGCGACCGTGGATCGGCAAGCGGAATCTATCTCGCCAGCTACTTTCTCGGCGGCCTGATCGGCAGCGCTGTTCTCGGCCAGGTGTTCGACCGTCTCGGCTGGACGGCGTGCGTGCTCGGCATAGGCGCTGCGCTGGCGCTCGGCGCGCTCCTCGCGACGCGATTGCTCATAGCCCCGGACCATCGACCCGATGTTGCAACGGCATTTCAGATGCGCGCGCCGGACCGTCAGTCTCAGGCCACGCGCTGACGCGCTCAACCGATGGAGAGAGCCTTGCCCGTTCGTATTGCCCACGTTTGCTCTGCCGCCGTCCTCGCCCTGGCGATGACGCTGTCACCTACCGCGCCCGTCCTCGCCGAGAAGCCAATGCCGACGGTGTCCGCTTCCGGCGTCATCGCCACCAGGAGCGCCTTTGGCGTCGCGGAGACGGTCGAGCGCCTGAAGAAGGATATCGCCGCCAAGGGCATCGTCTTCTTCCAGGAGATCGATCAGGCGGCGCTCGCCGGCAAGGCCGGAATCGCGCTCAAGCCTTCGGTCCTGCTGATCTTCGGCAACCCGCCGCTCGGCACGCAGTTCATCACCGCGGCGCCGCAGGCGGGACTCGATTGGCCGGTGCGCATGCTCGTCTATCGCGACGCCGCGGGTCAGGTGTGGATCGCCTACAGCGACTTCGACTGGATTGCCAGGCGCCACGGCATCACCGACCGCGGCGCGCAATTCCGCATGGCCACGGAAGTCGCCGCCTCGATCGCGTCCAGCGTCGCTGGTCGCTGAGGATCCGACGGGGCTCCGCCTACACGCGTTCGAGGATCGACAGACCCCTGATGCGATCGATGAGGTAGATCAGGCCGCGATGGTCGACATAGACGTCGTTGCTGCAGACGCGATCGGCGCCCGGCGGCACGTCGGGCATCCACCAGGCGGCCTGCTTCATCGACAGCGGATTGGCGATATCGATCACCCGCAGCCCGCTGGCGAACCAGGCGGCGGGCACCTCGTTGCCGGTGACGGTTTCGACCGGCTGATGGCATGCCGTCATCAGGGGTGTTTCGCGGCCGACCAGTTCGGGCAGCTGGAAGCAGCCGACCGGTACCGGACGGGTCTCGTCGGTGATGTTCACCATCCACAGCGCCGCCGGCAGAAGCGGCGAGAGCCCGGGATCGAGCGGCTGCACGTGCTCGTCGGCGACCAGCATCCAGCGGTGACCGGCGATCGGCACATCGATCGGCACCAGGCTGTGCGTCGGCCAGCCGAATGGCGGGCTCCAGTCGAGGCTCGAGACCAGCTTCGGCCTACTCATGTCGCTGATGTCGAGGATGACGCCGCCGCCATACCAGTAGCTGACATACAGGCGATCGCCGCGCCTGATCGGATGATGGCAGCGGTGGTTCTTCGCCTGCCAATTGGGTGTCTCGCCGCCGGCGATCCATTGCCCCTCCATCCACCAGCGGCCGACCTCCTCTGGCCTGGCCGGATCCTTCAGGTCGAGGATCATGACGATGGTGCCGAGCCAGCCCTCCTGCTCCGTGGAGATGTAGGTGTAGCGGCCATCGAAGGTGAAGCGGTGCACACCCGTGCCGTCGCACCGCCAATGGCAGATGTCGCGCGGCTTGTCCGGACGGCTGACGTCGAAGATGCGCAGGCCGACGAAATCATCCTCGGGCATCTGGCCGCGCGCCCGTTCGCGATTCACCACCATGATGTCGTTGGCCACGCGCACCTTGTGGGAATGCAGCCCCGGCGGAATGTCGATCGAGGCGACGACCTTCGGATTCGCCGGGTCCTTCACGTCGATGACCGACGTGCCGTGCGGCTGCTGCATGTGGCCGACATAGGCGTGGTTGCCGTCCGTGACGACCTGGCCGCCGCCGGGAATATCGATCCAGGCGACTTCGCGAATGCCGGAACCCTGAGCCATGGTGGTTTACCTTTCGAGCACACCTGTCATCCCGAGCGCAGCGAGGGATCCAGGGCGGATCGTAGATCCCTCGCTGCGCTCGGGATGACAATTCGCAGCAGCGTTTCAGAGCTTCTCGACGCCGGCGCGGGCACAATCCTCGTCTTCCTGCGCGCTGCCGCCGCCCACGCCGCAGGCGCCGATCAGGACACCCTGGCGAAAGATCGGCACGGCGCCCTGGCCATAGAACATGTGATTGCCTTCGGCCGCGGCGATGCCGCGCAGGGTCGGATGGTCGGCCCGTGGCGTCAGATCGCCGCTCGGGCGTCCGAATGCGGCCGAGGCCATGGCCTTGCCCTGGCTGCCGAAGGAGCCGGCCCACATGGCGCCGTCCATGCGCTGGAAGGCAAGCAGCCGTCCGCCGGCATCGCACACGGCGATGTTCATCTTGGCGCCGATCTGGTTCGCCTTTTCGATGGCACCGGCGATCACGCGGTTGGCATCCGCAAGGGTGAGGGTCACGGGTCGATCCTTTCCGCTTGTTTCCCTACTCCCCGCCTTCGCGGGAGAAGAAAGGCTCGCACACGCGGCGGACGGTTTCTAGACCGGGCCGGTTGCGATCTGCGCTTCCGCGGTGGCAAGCTTGCGCGCATGGACATCACGACCCCCAACGAACTCTCCCAGCACATCTCCGATGCGGCGCTCAGGATCGAGGACAGGGTCATCGCCTGGCGCCGCGACATCCACCAGAATCCCGAACTCTCATACCAGGAGGTCCGCACGGCTTCGCTGGCGGCCGAGCACCTGAAGGCGCTGGGCTACGAAGTGCAGACCGGAATCGGCGTCACCGGCGTGGTCGGTGTGCTGAGGGGCGGCAAGCCGGGCGGCGTGGTCGCGCTGCGTGCCGACATGGACGCGCTGCCGGTCGCGGAACGCGCCGAGGTGCCGTTCGCGTCGAGGGCCACGGCGCTGTATCTCGGCCAGACCGTCCCGGTCATGCATGCCTGCGGCCACGACTGCCACGTCGCCATCCTGATGGGCGTGGCCGAGATCCTCGCCGGCATGCGGGCAGAGATCCCGGGCACGGTGAAGCTGATCTTCCAGCCCAACGAGGAAGGCTCCAACGACGGCCGTCCGTCGGGCGCGAAGGCGATGATCGACGACGGCGCGATGGCCAATCCCGCGCCATCGGCGGTGTTCGGCCTGCACGTCACCTCAGGCGTGCGCTCGGGCGTGATCGCGCTTCGGCCCGGCGGGCTGATGGCCAGCGCCGACCGGTTGAAGATCGACGTCGAGGGCCGCCAGACGCACGGCTCGATGCCGTGGCGCGGCGTCGACCCGGTGGTCACCTCGGCGCAGATCATCCTGGCGCTGCAGACCATCGTCAGCCGCCAGCTCGATCCCACCCTGTCGCCGGCTGTGGTCTCGGTCTCGACCATCCATGGCGGCGTGCGCAACAACATCCTGCCCGACTCGGTGGTCATGGAAGGCACCATCCGCACCCACGACGAGGCTGTGCGCGCCGACATCTGGAAGCGGATCGACAGGACCGCCACCGCCATCGCGGGGGCCGCGGGCGCCAAGGCCACGGTCACGGTCTTCCAGGGCGTGCCCGTCACCTACAACGATCCGCGCCTCACCGACTGGGGCACCGGCAGCCTCAAGGACAGCCTCGACACCCAGCGCGTCACCGAGATCCGCCCGGTGATGGGCGCCGAAGACTTCTCCTACCTGGCGCAGGTCGTGCCGGGCATGTTCTTCTTCCTGGGCATCACGCCGCCGGAGCAGGACCCGGTGCAGGCGCCGGCCAACCATTCGCCGCTGTTCTTCGTCCACGAGCCGGCGCTGAAGTACGGCGTGCGTGCGCTGGCGTATCTCGCGATCGACTATCTGAGGCGTGGGGTCGCCTAGAACGGCAACGGCCTACTCTTCTAAGTTGTATTGCGGATAGAATACTCATCTCTTATCATGTTGCCCGGGCATGGTGGGGGACATGAGCGGCAAACCAGACAAAGACCGGTCCTGGGCTGTGCGCATGGCATTCGCCCGGATGATTGTCGCCGCATCGTCGCTTCTGCTGCCGTGCGGCATGGCGGCGGCGCAGACCGCACTGGACCGCGCGGCAGGACCAGACCGTGAGCCTGCCACGCGGCGATTCGGCGACGGAGGCCGCCTTCGCCAGGGCGCGCGCCACGCTTGACGACTTCCTCGCCCTGCTCGACAGGCCGCCGCCGAACACCGATGTCTACGCGGTGATGCTCCGCATCGTCGACCCGGCCAACAACAAGGTCGAGTTCTTCTGGGTCGGCGACCTGAACCGCGACGGTGACGGCTTCAGCGGCCGCATCGACAATACGCCGCGCTCGGTCACGAATGTGCGCCAGGGCCAGGTCGTGCGATTCTCGCGCGCGGAGATCTACGACTGGATGTATGTCGACTACGGCTTCACCAACGTCAAGCGGGGCATGGTGGGCAACTTCACGCTCTGCGCCCTGCTCGCCCGCGAAAAGCCGCAGGAGGCGGCCGCCGTGAAGCGCGAAACCGGGCTGGTCTGCGACTGACCCGGCCGGGCGCAACGCGCCTTCGCATGACGCGGATTCATGAGGCGTCGAGATTCCTGTTCTGGAAGGCTCGGGCCCGGTATGCCAGCGTGCCCTCGAAACCATCGGAGGTGCGCCATGGCCCAGCTCGAATCCGGCGGGAAGCAGCCCGTTTCGTCTCCCCCCGTTTCCTCTCCCCCCGTTTCCTCTCCCTATGTGCCGTCGCTCGAGCGCACCGAAGGGCAGCCGCCGCCGATCGCGGCGAATGGCGGCCTGTCCTACATGACGTTCGACAGGGACGGCGACGCCGGGACCGCCAGGGCGATCGAGGACGCGCTGGCCGAGATCGCCAGCGGCGAGAGCCAGCGCGTCATCGACATGATCGACAAGGCGCCCCCGGGTCCGATCAAGACGAAATGGGGAATCGCCTTCCGCGAGTATGAGGAGTGCGTACGCTACATCCGCGAGTCAAACAGCTTCAAGGCACCGGAGGGCGGCGTGGTGCTGCCGCTGGCCTACACCGTCCACGAGCGGCCGAGCTATTCCATCGTTCCGTCCAACGCCGTGTGGCGCGACCCGGCGCAGGCCGCGATCGCGGCGCGGCTGCGCCAGAACGAGGAAGACAACCGGCGGCGCAACCTCTATTTCCCGCACGTCCTGCGCGATGCGCGCCGCATCGGCGAGTATTATCCGGGTCTGTCGCCGTCGAGCCCGCAATGCATGGACCGGCTCGGCGTGTCGCTGGCCCATCTCGAATCCAAGTGCACGAACTTCTACGATTCGGCCGAGGTCGAGCGTGTCTTCTACCCCGAGATCGAGAAACTGCTGCTCGAGTTCTTCCCCGATGCGACCGACGCGCTGGTCTACAACCACGACGTCTTCGACAAGGACTACACCGGCGACCGGACGGAGGACCAGGACAACAAGAACCCCGGCGTGAACGCGCGCTACGTCAACCTCGTGCACAACGACCTCAACGACAATTCGGGCCGCGTGCGCTGCCGCGAGCTTTTGACCAAGAACCTGCGCAATTTCGGGCGTCCGCAGCACTACACGGAAGCCGAGGCCGACGCGAAGATGTCGCGGCGCTTCATGTCGCTCAATCTCGCCAAGCCGATGGAGACGGTCGAGCAGTTCCCCTTCGTGCTCTGCGCCTGGCCATCCTTCGCCGACCAGCCCTACATCAACAACTACCGCATCTACGACGACCGCGTCGGCGAGACCACGCGCTTCACCTACCGGCCCGACCACGAATGGTACTGGTTCCCGCAGCAGAAGAGCACCGAGGTCTCGATGCTGAAGTGCTACGACTCGGTGACCGACGGTTCGGTCTCGCGCTGGTCGTTCCACACCGCCTGTATCGACCCGACCGCGCCGGCCAACGCGCGCTGCCGCAAGAACGTCGTGGTCCGCTCGTACGTCTTCTTCTAGCGCGGCGTCACCTGTCATCCCGAGCGCAGCGAGGGATGACAGGATGTCCAAGCCACCAGGCATCGTTTCAGGCGCGCGGCGGGCGCTTCGCCCTTCAGGGCGCGGCGGAGGCGTTCGGCGCGGGGATGTGGAAGATGCCGCTGGCGCGCACGATGCGCCTGTCGCCGACGCTGATGTAGCAATTGGCGAAGGCGACGCTGCCGGTGGCCTTCTGCACGTCGGCGCGCGCCTCGAGCCAGTCGCCGACGCGCGCCGAGCCGGCGAAGTCGGTGGTCAGGCTCACCGTGATGCCGCCGCCATGGCCGCCGACGCGCACCAGGTTGTAGCCCAGCACCAGGTCGGCCAGGGTCATCATCAGCCCGCCATGGGCCAGGCCGCGGCGATTGCAGTGCCGCGCCTCGACGCGCAGGCCCAGCAGCAGCGCCGCGCCGTCGAGACGCTCGTAGAGCGGCCCGACCAGGTCGAGGAACGGGCCGGAACGGTGGAACGGGACGTAACCTTCGGGCAGCGCCAGCATCGGTCGGCTCCAGGACGATGCCCGTCGCTACGCCAGCGGCCGCGCCGCGACAAACGCGCCGTGCGCACGCATGCGTGCGCCACGCGCAACGATCAGGCGCGCGTCTCGCGCAGCAGCCAGTCGCGCACGAAGCGCACGCCGCGCCGCCGCTCGCCCGGCCGCCCCAGCAGCCAGTAGGCGTGCTCGGGCACGAAGCTCAGGTCGAACGGCTCGACCAGCCTGCCGTCGGCGATGTAGGGCGCGACCAGATCGTCGAACGCCATCGCCACGCCCAGGCCGCTGGCGGCCGCCTCGTAGAGCAGATGCAGGCCGTCGAAGCGCAGGTTGCGGCGCGGCGTGAACGCCGGCAGCCCGGCCTCGCGGCACCAGCGACGCCAGAAGCCGCGCGGCTGGCTGACGCTCAGCAGGGTGTGGTGCTCGAGATCGGCGGGCATTCGCAGGCCCGGCCTGCCGTCGCGCAAGGACGGCGCGCAGACCGGCCGGCAGCGCATTGCCATCAGCCGCTCCGACGTCCAGCCGCGCCAGTCGCCGGTGCCGACAGCGATCGCAAGATCGACGTCCTCGCGCGTCGCCTCGGGCGCACGCGCGATCGTCGAGACGCGCAAATCGATGTCGGGATGCGCCGTCTCGAAGGCGGCAATGCGCGGAAACAGCCACAGGGCGGTGAACGAGGGCAGCACCGCCAGGCGCACGGTCCTGCCGCGTGTCGCCGGCGCCAGCGCCACGCCGGCGGCGCGCAGCTGCTCGAGCGCCGGGGCGATCGCGGCGAGATAGGTTTCGCCGGCCGCCGTCAGCCGCAGGCCGCGCGTGACGCGATGGAACAGCGCGACGCCCAGCGTGTGCTCGAGCTGAGCCACGCGCCGGCTGATTGCCGAGGCGGTGAGGTTGAGCTCGCGCGCGGCGTCGGTGAAGGAGAGCGTACGCGCGGCCGCCGCGAAGGCCTCGATGGCGCCCAACGGCGGCAGGCGCGCGGCCATGGCGCGGTCACGCTGTCATCCCGAGCGCAGCGAGGGTGTGGATCCCTCGCTGCGCTCGGAATGACAGGCGGGCCCGTTTGGTCGAGGCATGCGCTACGCGGCGACGTCGACCACGACGCGGCCGCGCACCTCGCCCTTGAGGATCCTCGGCGCCAGGCCCGGCAGGTCGGCGAGCTTCGCCTCGACGACCATGGCGTCGAGCTTGTCGAGCGGCAGGTCGGTGGCGAGACGCTTCCAGGCGTCGACACGCGGCGCCATCGGCAGCATCACCGAATCGATGCCCAGCATCGACACGCCACGCAGGATGAAGGGCAGGATGCTGCCCGGGAACGACGCGCCGCCGGCCAGGCCGCACACCGCCGCCGCACCGCCGTACTTCACCATGGCAAGCGCGCGCGCCAGCATCACGCCGGAGACGGTGTCGATGACACCCGCGAAGCGCTCCGACAGCAGCGGCCGGTCGGGCGCCTCGGTGAGCTCCTTGCGCTCCATGATCGTCGCGGCACCGAGGCCCTTGAGATAATCGGCCTCGCTCGGCCGTCCCGTCGCGGCGACCACCTGATAGCCGAGCTTCGCCAGGATCGCGACGGCGACGGAGCCGACGCCGCCGGCCGCGCCGGTCACCAGCACCTCGCCCTGCGCTGGCTTCAGCCCATGCCGCTCGAGCGCCGCGACGCACAGCATCGAGGTGTAGCCGGCGGTGCCGATCGCCATCGCGCGCTTCGTCGAGATCGCGTCGGGCAGCTTCACCAGCCAGTCGCCCTTGACCCGCGCCATGGTCGCATAGCCGCCCCAATGCAGCTCGCCCACGCGATAGCCGTTGAGCACGACGCGATCGCCGGCCTTGAAGCCGGCGTTCGACGATTCTTCCACGACACCGGCTAGATCGATGCCGCCGACATGCGGCCAGGTCTTCACCAGCCCGCCACCCGAGGTCAGCACCAGCCCGTCCTTGTAGTTCAAGGTCGAGTGCTCGACCTTCACCGTCACGTCGCCCGCCGGCAGCGTCGCCGTCTCGAGCTCCTGCACCGCGCTCGTCACCTTGCGGTCGGCGCCCTGCTCCGACACCAGCGCCCTGAACGTCGCCATACGCACTATCTCCTTTTCCTCTCATCCTACCTTCCCCCGGAGGGGGAAGGTGGCGCGCAGCGCCGGATGGGGGATGTTGAAGACGGACTCCTCTGTTCGTCTTCGACATCCCCCTTCCGCCCTTCGGGCACCTTCCCCCTCCGGGGGAAGGTAAGGCGGTGAATCAAACCTCGGGCCGCAGCGTCTCGACGAAGCGCAGCGCCTCGCCGGCCGGCGGGCCGATCAGCTCGTCCTCGCGCATCACCACGCGGCCGCGGATGATCGTCGCCCGGGGCCAGCCGGTCACCGTCATCCCGGCATACGGCGTCCAGCCCGACTTGGTCGCCATCCATTTCTCGGCGATTTCGCGCCTCGACTTCAGGTCGACGACGGTGAGGTCGGCGTCGTAGCCGAGCGCGATGCGACCCTTGCGTGCCAGGCCGAAAATGCGCTGCGCGCCGGCCGAGGTCAGGTCGACCAGCCGCGCCAGCGACAGCCGCCCGGCGGCGAGGTGATCGAGCAGCAGCGGCAGCAAGGTCTGCACGCCCGGCATGCCCGAAGGTGAATTGGGAAACGGCTGCGACTTCTCTTCCTTCGTGTGTGGCGCGTGATCGGAGCCGATGACGTCGACGATACCCTCGCGCAGCGCGCGCCACAGGCCCTCGCGATGGCGCGCCTCGCGGATCGGCGGGTTCATCTGCGCGAAGGTGCCGAGCCGGTCGTAGCAGTCCGGCGCGAACAGGGTGAGATGCTGCGGCGTCGCCTCGACGCTGGCGACGTCCTTGTGATCGGCGAGGAAGGCCATCTCCTCCTCCGTCGTCACGTGCAGCACATGCACGCGGCGGCCACGCTTGCGGGCCAGCCGGATGAGGCGCTGGGTGGCGATCAGCGCCGATTCCATGTCACGCACGACAGGGTGCAGATGCGCCGTCGCGCCCGGCACCTGGCCGAGCTTCTTGCGCGCGTTCATGCGCTCCTCGTCCTCGCAATGCACCGCCATGCGGCGCACGCCGTGGGCGAGGATGCGATCGAGCGTCGGATCGTCGGGAACCAGCAGGGTGCCGGTCGAGGCGCCCATGAAGACCTTCACGCCGCAGCAGCCCGGCAGGCGCTCCAGCATCGGCAGCTGTTCGACGTTCTCCGCCGAGCCGCCCATGTAGAAGGCGTAGTCGCACCATGCCCTGCCCTTGGCCAGCGCCAGCTTGGCCGCGAGGTCCTCGGCGGTGAGCGTGCTGGGTTTCGTGTTGGGCATCTCGAAGACCGCCGTGACGCCGCCCAGCACCGCGCCGCGCGTGCCGCTTTCGAGGTCCTCCTTGTGCTCCAGCCCGGGCTCGCGGAAATGCACCTGGCTGTCGATCACCCCGGGCAGCACGGTGAGCCCGCGCGCGTCGAAGCGCTCGCCGGCCGAGGCGGCGGACAGATCGCCGATCGCCACGAAGCGGCCGTTGCGCACGCCGAGATCGGCGCGCACCAGCCCCGCCGTGGTGAAGCACTCGCCGCCGGCGACGATCAGATCGTAGGTTTCGGCCATTCCCGCCCTTCCTTCTCCTCGCCTCCGCGGGGAACAAGGAAATACCGCGCGTGCTGCAGCCGCGAAAGGCCCTTGCGGGCGGCGCGCTTGGTGCCCACCTTCATGGGTCAAGACCGACCGGAGTCACCGACCATGACGGCGCTCGTATTCTCGTCGCTCGGTCACCGCGGCGTGATCGCGGTGACCGGCGACGACCGCCGCGACTTCCTGCAGGGACTGGTGTCGAACGACGTCAGCCGCGTCGCGCCCGACCGCGCGATCCACGCCGCGCTTCTGACGCCGCAGGGCCGCTTCCTGTTCGACATGTTCATCGTCGAGCACAATGGCGCGCTGATGCTCGAGGTCGAGCGCGACCGCGCCGCCGACCTTGCGAAGAAGCTCACGCTCTACAGGCTGCGCTCGAAGGTGACGATCGAGAACCGCGGCACCGGCTGGGAGGTCGTCGCGGTGACCGGTGAAGGCGCCGCCGCGGCGCTGGGCCTGCGCGATCAGCCGGGCGCCGCCATCGCCATCGACGATGCCGTCGCCTATGTCGATCCGCGGCTGCCCGGCCTGGGCGTGCGCGTGATCGCGCCCGACGGCCATATCGCCACCATGCTGCCGCCCCGCGGCTTCGCGCCCGCGCCGTTCGAGACCTGGGACCATGTCCGTCTGACACTGGGCGTTCCCGACGGCAGCCGCGACCTGCCGGTCGAGAAGGCGCTGCTGCTCGAGAGCGGCTTCGACGAGCTGCACGGCGTCGACTGGAAGAAGGGCTGCTACATGGGCCAGGAGCTCACCGCCCGCACCAAGTATCGCGGGCTGGTGAAGAAGCGCCTGCTGCCGGTCGCGGTCGATGGCCCGATGCCGGCGCCCGGCACGCCGGTGACGATCAACGGCCAGGAGGCCGGCGAGATGCGCTCGGGCCTGGGCACGCAGGGTCTGGCACTGCTGCGGCTGGAAGCCCTCGACAAGGCGCGCGAGTCGGGCGCCCGGCTCACGGCCGGCGACGCGACCCTGAAGCCACTGATGCCGGAATGGATCAGCCTGCCGCCCGCGGCGTGATATGGTTTTGCCTTCCTCCGGAGGGGGAAGGTGGCGCGCAGCGCCGGATGGGGGATGTCGAAGACGGACTCCTCCGTTCGTCTTCGACATCCCCCTTCCGCCCTTCGGGCACCTTCCCCCTCCGGGGGAAGGCAACAATGGGGGACTCCATGACCTGGTCCATCGTCGCGCGCGATCCCGGCAGTGGCGCGTTCGGCGTCTGCGTCGCCACCAAGTCGTTCTGTGTCGGCTCGCGCGTGCCGCATTTGGAGAGTGGTGTCGGCGCCATCGCCACGCAGGCCAACACCAACGCGATGTACGGCACGCGCGGCCTGCGCCTGCTGCGCCAGGGCGTGGGCGCCGCGGACGCCGTGCGCCTGCTGACCGCCGCCGATGACGGCCGCGATCATCGCCAGCTGCACATCCAGGACGCGCGCGGCGGCATCGCCGCGCACACCGGCGCCAGCTGCGTGGAGTGGTGCGGCCATCTCGTGCGCGACACCTTCTCGGTCGCCGGCAACATGCTGGCCGGCCCGCAGGTGATCGAAGAGACGGCGCGGTTCTACGAAGCCAATCCGCTTCTGTCCTTCCCGCGACGGCTGATCGAGGCGCTGCGCGCCGGCGAGGCGGTGGGCGGCGACAAGCGCGGCAAGCAATCGGCGGCGCTGAAGATCGTCTCGACCGAGGACTATCCCGACTTCGACTGGCGCGTCGACGATCACGTCGAGCCGCTCGACGAGCTGAAGCGCCTCGAGCAGGTCAGCCGCGAACGCTTCGCCTACTCCCGCCTCTTCAGCCCGCGCCGCGACAACCCCGTCGGCCTGCTCGACTTCGACGAGATCGCGCACCGCGTCGAGGCGATGAAGGCGGCGGATCGGCAGTGACTGGGACCGCCGGCGTCCCGCCGGCTCATCGCGAAGAGGCCGGCGGGACGCCGGCGGTCCCACTAACCCATATTCGCCAGGAGGCGCTCGTGCAGCGCCTTGATCTTCGCCATGTCGCCGGGCCTGGGGTGCCAGTTGATCGACAGGCCGTCGTCCTTCCAGCGCGGCAGGATGTGGATGTGCAGGTGCGGCACGCTCTGCGCCGCGCCCGGGCCGTTGGCCTGGATCAGGTTGATGCCATCGGGCGACAGCGTCCGGTTCACCGCCCTCGCCACGCGCTGCGCGGTGCCGGCGACGGCGCCCAGCACCTCGGCGGGGATGTCGTGCACCGTCGGCCAGTGGCCCTTGGCGACCGACAGCGCATGGCCTTCGTTGGCCGGGTTGATGTCCATGAAGGCGATGGTGCTGTCGTCCTCGTGCAGGCGGAAGCACGGGATCGTGCCGGCGACGATCTTGCAGAAGATGCAATTCGGATCCGTCGGATGCGACATGGCCGGCTCCTCGACAGTGGCGTTGGTTCCGCGCGATGCTAGCAGAGTTCGAGGAAACAACGAGACATTCGACCGATGCCCGATACGCGTAGCCGCCGCAGCGGACCCCTGGCCCGCTTCAAGGTGCTCGACCTCACCCGCGCCCGCGCCGGACCCACCGCGGCGCGCCAGCTCGCCGACTGGGGCGCCGACGTCATCAAGATCGAGGATGCCGGCACGGTCGAGATCCTGGGCGGCGGCCGCCACGGCAGCGACTTCCAGAACCTGCAGCGCAACCGGCGCTCGATCACGCTGAACCTCAAGACCGCGGAAGGCCGCGCCGTCCTGCACAGGCTGGTGAAGGTCTCCGACGTCGTGGTCGAGAACTACCGGCCGGACGTGAAGCAGCGGCTGGGGCTCGACTACGAGACCCTGCGCGCCATCAACAAGCGTATCGTGCTGGGCTCCATCTCCGGCTTCGGCCAGAGCGGGCCCTACGCCAACCGACCGGGCTACGACCAGATCGCCCAGGGAATGAGCGGCCTGATGTCGGTCACCGGCCTGCCCGGCCAGGGACCGGTGCGCGCCGGCATCGCCGTGGCCGATTCCAGCGCCGGCATCTACCTCTCCTTCGGCATCCTCGCCGCCCTGCTCGAGCGCGAGACCTCGGGCGAGGGCCAGTGGGTGCACACCTCGCTGCTGCAGGCGCTGCTGGCGCTGTGCGATTTCCAGGCGGCGCGCTGGACCATGGACCGCAAGGTGGCGCCGCAGGCCGGCAACGACCATCCCACGGGCATCCCGACGGGCGTGTTCGTGACCAGCGACGGCCACATCAACATCGCCACCTCGCCCGGCGCGATCTGGGAGCGCTTCTGCGCCATCATGGGGCGCGAGGACTGGATGACCGATCCGCGCTTCAGGACGCCACCGGATCGCTCTAAAAACCGCGTCGAGATGAACGCTGAGATCAACGCGATCACCAGGACCAACACCAGCCAGCACTGGGTCGATGCGCTCAACAGGGGCGGCGTGCCCTGCGGCCACATCTACTCGATGGACCAGGTCTTCGCCGACGAGCAGGTGATCCACAACAGGATGGAAGTGCCGGTCCAGCATCCGAAGCTGGGCGAGATCCATCTGGTGAACCAGCCGATCGGCATGAGCCGCACGGCGCTCGACACCCATCACGGCGCGCCTGAGGCCGGCGAGCACACCGAGGAGATCCTCGCCGAGCTGGGCTACGACACCGCCGCCATCGCCGACCTGCGCGCGCGCAAGGCGGTGTAGGGACTCTCCTTTGCGGCCTTCGAGGTGTTCGGGCCGCGTCGCTCCAGCGACGCGGCCCGAAGACAGCCGAACGCCGCCAGGTCCCCGGTCGGCTCCGGGCCTCTGTCCGTCGCCCGGGATGTGACGCAGGGAACAGCGCGACCCGGTGCGGATCGCCGACGATGGCTCCCGCATGGCGCAGCGCTGGAGCCTTCGATGTCCGATTTCTGCTTCTCCAACGACGATCGCGAGGAACTCCTCACCATCGTCCGTACGATCAACCCCATCACCGCGGGCGCGTATGGCCCCATGCTTGCGTCGTGGGGCCTGCTCGCGCGCATCTCCCCCAATCTGGCGAGTCGCCGCGCCCTGGCCGACATCCTGAAGGCGGTCAACCCCGAATCGGCCGCGATATATGGACCGCTGCTCGATGCCTGGGCCGCCAAGCCGGCCGATCGCCTCGAGCTGGCGCGCATCCTGCGGCTGGTCAATCCGCCCACGGTTCTGGCCTATGGCCCGGCGCTCGACACCTGGGCGGGCAAGCTGGCCGCCACACGAGCGCACGGTCGTCTGGTCGCCGAGCGACGCCGATGAGCGGGCTGCGATCGGCCGCGCAACGCGAGGACCTCGCGCGCATCGTGCGCCGGATCAATCCGGCCCTGGCGCCGCAATATGGCGCGCGGCTGGACGAATGGGTGCGACTCGCAGCCTGCGCGCCCGGCATGGGCTGCCAGCGCGTGCTGGTCGACATCCTCAAGCAGGTCAATCCACCGGTCGCCGATCTCTACGGTCCGATGCTCGATTCCTGGGCCTCTCGCCCGGCCAATTGCTACGCCCTGGCGGCGATCCTGAAGATGGTCAATCCGCCGCTGGCGCCCAGCTACGGCAAGCTGCTCGACGACTGGGCGAGGCGCAACGCGCCGCCGGCCGAGACGGCGCTCGGGCTGCAGTGACGGTTCATTCCTTCCCCCGCTGGCGTGGGAGGGCAGGAGTCAATCGAATCCCGCCTGTGCTCGCACGTCGTCGGGCGAGAGGCCGGCCTCGCGCATCGATCGCAGCGTGAGCGCCCTGTCGCGCTTGGCGAAACGGCGGCCCTCGGCGTCGGTCAGCAGCCGGTGATGGGCGTAGCGCGGCGTGGCGTAGCCCAGCAGGCGCTGCAGCAGGACATGGACATGCGTGGCGGAATAGAGATCCTCGCCGCGCGTCACCAGGGTGACCTCCTGCAGATGGTCGTCGACCGTGACGGCGAGGTGATAGCTCGTCGGCGTGTCCTTGCGCGCGATCACCACGTCGCCCAGCAGCAGCGGCTCGCCCGTGACGTCGCCGTGCAGCGCGTCGTGGAAGGCGTAGGCTCCGGCCGTCTCTGCCGCCTTCGCCGCGTCGAGGCGCAGCGCGAACTCGGTGCCCGCCTGCATCAGGCGACGGCGTTCGCCGGCCGGACGATGGCGGCAGGTGCCGGGATAGAGCGGGCCGTCGGGACCATGCGGCGCGCTGGTGGCGGCGGCGATGTCGGCGCGGGTGCAGAAGCAGGGATAGACCAGCCCCATGCCCGACAGCCGGTCGAGCGCTTCGCCGTAATCGCCGAAGTGCTCGGACTGGCGACGCACCGCGCCGTCCCAGTCCAGCCCGAGCCAGGCGAGATCGACCAGGATGGCCTCGCTGAATTCCGCCTTGCAGCGGCGGATGTCGATGTCCTCGATGCGCAGCAGGAAGTGGCCGCCGATGTCGCGCGCGGCATGCCAGGCGGTGAGCGCGGAAAACGCGTGGCCCAGATGCAGGTATCCGGTCGGGCTGGGCGCAAAGCGGGTAACCACAGGGGTCATGGGTCGCGAGGTTAGCGCGGCCTGTGGCGGCGTGCTATGTCGCCGGCCATGTCGATTCCCTTTCGCCTCACCGAGGAGCATGTGCTGGAGGGCATGACGGCGCTGGGCGCAATCGATCCGCGCTTCGCCGCCGGGCTCGCAACCTACGGCCAGCCGCCCCTGCGCAGCGCCGAGGAAGGCTACGCCGCGCTCCTGCGCGCCATCGTCGGCCAGCAGGTCTCGGTCTACGCCGCGCGCAGCATCTGGGATCGCGTGGCCGCCCTGGTCGTGCCGATGACGCCGCAGCGCCTGCTGGAGTTCAGCGACGCCGAGCTGCGCGCCTGCGGGCTTTCCAACAACAAGGTGAAGTTCGCGCGTTCGCTGGCGCTGGACACGGCTGAGAAGCGCATCGTCTTCGAGCATCTGCCGGAGCTCGACGACGATGCGGTGATCGCCATGCTGACCCAGGCCAAGGGCATCGGCCGCTGGACCGCCGAGATCTACATGATGTTCGCGCTCGGCCGGCCCGACGTGATGCCGGCCAACGATCTGGGCATCATCGTCGCCGCGCAGCATTTCTTCGGCCTGCGCCGGCGGCCCGATCCCAAGCGGCTCCTGACGATGGCCGAGGCCTGGCGGCCGTGGCGCACGGTGGCCTCGCTGTTCCTCTGGCACTATCGCCACAACATGCCGGATTTCAGCGACAGCCCCGCCGCCATCGCGCGCCGCGCCGCCGAGCGCCTGGCGAAGGAAGAGCGCAAGGCCAAACGCGCCGCCGCACCGAAGAAACCGGCTGCGAAGAAGAAGACGAAGAAGCCCGCCGCGAAAAAGAAGGCGGCGGCGAAGAAGAAGCCCGCACCGCGCCGGAGGTCCTGATGTTCGAGCTCGAAGGCCCGGTGCACGCGCCCGCCGGCGGCGGTCAGCCGAGGAAGCTGGCGATCCTGCTGCACGGCTACGGTGCCGACGGCAACGACCTGATCGGGCTGGCCGAGCCGCTGGCGCCGCTGATGCCAGACGTGGTCTTTCATGCGCCCAACGCGCCCTATCCCTGCGACGGCAACCCGTTCGGCTATCAGTGGTTCGGCATCTCGCGGCTGGATCCGCACCTGATGCTGGCCGGCGTGCGCGGCTCGGCGCCCTTCGTCGAGGCGTTCCTCGACGCCAAGCTGGCCGAGTACGATCTGAGCGAGGCCGACACCGCCTTCATCGGCTTCTCGCAGGGCACGATGATGTCGCTGCATGTCGGCCTGCGCCGCGAGAAGCCCCTCGCCGGCATCGTCGGCTTCTCCGGCCTGCTGCCGGGCATCGAGACCCTGCCGGACGAGATCCGCTCGAAGCCGCCGGTGCTGCTGATCCATGGCGACGCCGATCCCATGGTGCCGTTCGAGATGATGGATCGCGCCGAGACGGCGTTGCGGTCGCTGGGCGTGACGGTCGGCAGCCACGTCGCCCGGGGCGTCGGCCATTCGATCGACGGCCAGGGCCTGGAGCAATGCGCGCGCTTCCTGCTGCGCGCCTTCGGAGTGAGGGCCAGATGAGCGCGCTGAAAGAGACGATCGGCGAGCATGGCGTCGTCGAGGGCACGGTGGCGTCGGGCTTCGACGCCGTGGCGCAAGCCTTCATCCGGAACTTCCGCGAGCACGGCGAGGTCGGCGCCTCGCTCTGCCTCACCGTGGGCGGCGAGACCAAGGTCGATCTGTGGGGCGGGCTGGCCGATCCCAAGGCGCGCACGCCGTGGACGCGCGACACGGTGAGCGTCGTCTTCTCCTGCACCAAGGGCGCCACGGCGCTGTGCGCCCATGTGCTCGCCAGCCGCGGCCAGCTCGATATCGACGCGCCGGTGAAGGAGACATGGGAGGCCTTCGCCGCCCAGGGCAAGGAGCGCGTCACCACGCGCATGATGCTCGACCATTCCTCGGCCGTGCCGGCGCTGCGCGATCCGGTCGACAAGGACCTGTCCTACGACTGGCACTACATGACCAGCCGGCTGGCGGCCGAGGCGCCGTTCTGGGAGCCGGGCACGCGCAACGGCTATCACGGCTTCACCTTCGGCTGGACGGTGGGCGAGATGGTGCGCCGCGTGTCGCAGAAATCGCTCGGCACGTTCTTCCAGGACGAGATCGCCAAACCGCTGGGCATCGATTTCTGGATCGGCCTGCCTGAGGCGATCGAGCCGCGCGTCGCGCCGATCATCCCCTTTGTCTATGCCGCCAAGGACGCGCGCACGCCGTTCATGATCGCGCTGGCCAAGGAGCCGCAGTCGATCCCGGCGCTGTTCTACTTCAACACCGGCAAGTGGCGCACCGGCGGCGCCAACACGCGCGAGGGCCGCGCCGCCGAGATCGGTGCAGCCAATGGCGTGACCAACGCGCGCGGGCTGGCCGGCATGTACGCGCCGCTGGCCAATGGCGGCGGGTCGCTGGTCGACCCGGCGACCCTGGCGCGCATGGGCGAGGTGTCGATGGCGACGCACGACGATGCGACATTGCGCATCCCGACCCGCTTCGCGCTGGGCTTCATGAAGTCGATGGACAACCGCAGGCGCAGCCTGGCGCCCTCGATCTGGGGCGAGGACTGCGACAGCGTGATCATGGGGCCGACGGCGTTCGGCCATGTCGGCGCCGGCGGCTCGCTGGGCTTCGCCGATCCGGCCAATGGCCTGAGCTTCGGCTACAGCATGAACCGCATGGGTCCCGGCCTGCTGCTCAACGAGCGTGGCCAGTCGCTGGTCGACGCGACCTATCGCGCGCTCGGTTTCACCTCGAAGGATGCCGGGGTGTGGAAACGCTGAGCATCGTCCTGCGCGACTTCACGCCCGAAGACCGTCCGTTCCTGCTGAGCGCCATCGCCCAGCTCAACGACCACGAACGCGCCCTGCACGACACCCGCCTGCCGGGCGCGGAGATCGCCGAAGCCTACTTCAACAAGATCCACGGCAAGATCGCGACCGATCACGGCTGCATCGTCGTCGCCTTCAACGGCGACGAGCGCGTCGGCTACATGGCCTGCCGCATCGAGACCGACGACGCGCCGGCGGAAACCGCCGATTCCAACGTCTTCGGCTACATCTCCGACGTCTTTGTCGTGGCCGGGATGCGCGGCCGCAACATCGCCGCGCTGCTGGTCGCCGAGGCCGAGCGTCGCGTGCGGCCGCACGGCGTGACGCGCCTGCGCCTGGGATCGCTCGCCAGCAACGAGCAGGCCATCCGCGCCTACCGCAAGGCCGGATTCAGCGACTACGAGGTCGTGCTCGAGAAGCGGCTGTGATGAGGAACACGATCTCCTACCTTCCCCCGGAGGGGGAAGGTGCCCGAAGGGCGGATGGGGGATGTCTCAACGACATCGCTGTCCGTCTTCGACATCTCCCTTCCGGCGCTGCGCGCCACCTTCCCCCTCCGGGGGAAGGAAGTTTCGCCGGACGGCTGTGATGATGAAGAAGGATCACCACAGAGACACAGAGACACAGAGGAAGAGAAAGTTCATGCGCGCGCGCAGCGCGCAGTGGTCTTGGTCTTCCTCTGTGTCTCTGTGTCTCTGTGGTTGGTCTTCTCTTCTGCGGAGCGCGTGATGCTGCCCATCCTGCGCCCGTTCCAGGACCGCGCCATCGCCATCCTGTGGCTCGGCATGGCGGCCTCGACCATCGGCGAGGATGTCTTCCGCGTCGCCATCGTCTGGCTCGCCGTCGAGATCGCCGGCAACCAGGCGCCTCTGGTCACCGCGGCGCAGAACGCCACCATGCTGATCGTCGGGCTGACCGCCGGCGCCATCGCCGAGCGCTGGAAGCCCGACCGCACCATGGTCGCGGTGAGCCTGATGTCGGCGGCGATCGTCATGCTGCCGGTGATCATCGGCAGCCTCTACAGCGTCACCCTGGCGCTGCTGATCGCCACCGTGGTCGGGCTGGCGATGCTGCGCACCTTCTACGCCCCGGCCCTGCAATCGGTGGTGCCCACCCTGGTGCGCGAACGCGACTGGCTGCAGGCGGTCAACGGCCTGCTCGACACGACGTGGCGGCTGGCGCGCCTGCTCGGCCCGGCGATCGCCGCGCTGCTCTCGGCGATCATCCCGGTCATCCATTTCCTCACCGTCACGGCGGCGGGCATGCTGTGGGCGGCGGCGGCGGTATTCTCGATCCGCGCGCGCATCCAGCGCGATCCCGCCGACATCCCCAAGATCGATCCGGGCTGGCGCGGACTGCTGTCGAGCATGGCGATCGGCTATCGCCTGCTGCTGTTCCGCGACCGGGTGATGACCATCCTGATGCTGAGCAACGCCATGGTGAACGGGCCGTGGATGGTCACGCTGATGCTCGGCGTGGCGCTGCTGGTGAAGACCTACGACCCGCGTTTCCTCGGCATCGGGGATCTCGCCGCCTATGGCGTGGTCATGGGCGCCTATGGCGTCGGCGACCTCCTCGCCAATCTCTATGTCGGCAGCGTGCGCTTCCGGCGGCCGCTGCAGGTGATGTATGTCGGCTACATCGCCATGGGCGGCGGCTTCGTGCTGATGGCGCTGGCGACCTGGGCGATCCAGCCCGACTGGCTCCTGCCGGCGATGATGCTGACGGCGCTGATCGCCGGCATCGGCGGGCCGTTCTTCTTCATCCCGATGATCACGCGGCTGCAGACCGTGTTCCGCGGCGCCGACATCGCGCGCGTCTTTCGCATCCGCATGGCGCTGATGGCCGGCATGCAGCTGCTCGCCAGCCTCGGCGCCACGGTGCTGTTCGAGCGCCTGGGCGTCACCTCGACGGTGCTGGCCAGCGGCCTGTTCATCCTCGCCGTCGGCCTCGCCGGCAGCTTCTACTTCGGCCGCATGTTCGTGCCGCCGCAGGACTCGTCCACCGGCGATTGAGGAACCTGGCCTGTCATCCCGAGCGCAGCGAGGGATGACAGACTCCGCTTCCCCCTTGCGCGATCATCTGAACATTGTTAGGTTCTATAAATTCACAGCGTTACCCTTAAAACTCCCGGCGTGGAGGAACGCTCATGGCCAAGGCTTTCCCCGACCATCCCTTCCTGCGCGGCTACTACGCGCCGCTGCACATGGAGTGCGATGCGGATCATCTGCCGATCACCGGCGAGATCCCGAAGGCGCTCTGCGGCACGCTCTACCGCAACGGGCCCAACCCGCAATTCGCGCCGCGCGGCTTCTATCACTGGTTCGCCGGCGACGGCATGCTGCATGCCTTCCACCTCGAGGACGGCCGCGTCTCCTATCGCAATCGCTGGGTGCGCACGCCCAAATGGGAGCTGGAGCACAAGGCCGGCGAGGCGCTGATCGGCGCCTTCGGCAACCCGATGTGGACCGACCAGAAGCACTGGGGCTTCGACTCGACACTGGCCAACACCAATGTCGTCTGGCACGGCGACCGCCTGCTGGCGCTCGAAGAGGCGCATGCACCCTTCGAGGTCGATGCGAAAACGCTCATGCCGAAAGGCTACCGCGACTGGAACGGCGAGGTCGGCCGCTTCACCGCGCATCCCAAGATCGATCCGCGCAACGGCGACATGGTGGCCTTCGCCTATGCCGCCGCCGGCCGCTTCACGCCCGAGGTCGACCTCATCGTCGTCGGCGCCGATGGCACGCTCAAGCGCAAGGAGCGCTTCGCGGCGCCCTACTCCAGCATGATCCACGACTTCGTCGTCACCGAGCGCTGGATCATCCTGCCGGTGTTCCCGCTGACCGGCTCGATGGAGCGGGCGATGAAGGGCCAGCCGGCCTTCGCCTGGGAGCCCGACAAGGGCACCCATGTCGCGCTGATCCCGCGCGACGGCACGGTGGCCGACGTCAAGTGGATCACCGGCGATGCCTGCTACGTTTTCCATCCGCTCAACGCCTTCGACGCCGAGGGTGGCCGGATCGTCTGCGACATGATGAAGTATCCGGTGGCGCCGCTCTTCCCGCGCCCCGACGGCTCGATGCCGACGCAGCACTCGCCGAAAGCGACCCTGGTGCGCTGGACCTTCGATCCGGCGGGCACGAGCAATTCGTATCGCGAGGAGGCGCTCGACGATCATCCCGGCGAGTTCCCGCGGCTCGACGAGCGCTTCGCCTGCCTGCCCAACCGCCACGGCTATTTTCAGGCCGGCGTGCCGACCGAGACCGATGTCGAGCGCGAGAAGCGCGCCGGGCTGGCGCATATCGACCTGGCGACCGGCAAGGTGCTGCACTGGCAGCCCGACAACGGCGATTTCTGCGGCGAGCCGATCTTCGTGCCGCGCAGCGATACGGCGGCGGAAGGCGATGGCTGGCTGGTGACGACGATCTATCGCGCAGCGGAAAACCGCAGCGATCTCGCGGTGTTCGACGCCACGGGCGTTGACAAGGGGCCGATCGCGCTGGCCCATCTGTCGCACCGCGTGCCCGCCGGCTTCCACGGCAACTGGCGGCCGGGTGCGCTCTGAAGACTACCTTCCCCCGGAGGGGGAAGGTGCCCGCAGGGCGGATGGGGGATGTCGAAGACGAACACCGATGTTGTTGATGCATCCCCCTTCCGTCGCTGCGCGCCACCTTCCCCCTCCGGGGGAAGGCAAGAGGCTGACCCCATGATCACCGTCCACCACCTCAACAACTCGCGCTCGCAGCGCATCCTGTGGGCGCTGGAGGAGCTGGGCGTCGACTACGAGATCAAGCGCTACGAGCGCGAGCCCTCGATGCAGGCGCCGGCCTCGCTGCGCGCCGTGCATCCGCTGGGCAAGGCGCCGGTGATCAGCGACGGCGAGCGGACGCTGGCCGAATCGGGCGCGATCCTCGAATACCTCGCCGAGACCTACGGCGACGGCCGGCTCAGGCCCGCCGCCGGCACGCCGGAGCTGCTGCGCTACCGCTACTTCCTGCACTACGCCGAAGGCTCGCTGATGCCGCTGCTGCTCATGAAGCTGGTGTTCGGCCGCCTGCCCGCGCGCGTGCCGTGGTTCATGAAGCCGGTGGCCAGAGCGATCGCCGCCGGCGCCGACAAGACGCTGCTCAACCCGCAATTCGGCAATCACTTCATGTTCCTCGAGAGCGAGCTGCAGAAGCACGAGTGGTTCGCCGGCGCGGCGTTCACCGCCGCCGACATCCAGATGAGCTTCCCGCTGGAAGCCGCGGCGGCGCGCTCGCCGCTGTTCAGGCAGCTGCCGAAGCTCTCGGCCTTCGTCGAGCGCATCCACGCCCGCCCCGCCTACAAACGCGCGCTCGACAAGGGCGGCGCCTACGAATTGCTGAAGTGACAGGAGCAAGTTAGACGATGGCTCTCCCCGCCAAGCTGCAAGGCCGGCTGCGCATCCCCGTGGTCGGTGCGCCGCTGTTCATCCAGTCCAATCCCGATCTCGTCATCGCTCAGTGCAAGGCGGGCATCGTCGGCTCCTTCCCGGCGCTCAACGCGCGCCCCAAGGAGCTGCTCGAGGAGTGGCTCAAGCGAATCACTGGCGAGCTCGCCGAGTACAAGGCCAAGCATCCCGAGAAGATCGTGGCACCCTTCGCGGTCAACCAGATCGTGCACAGCTCCAACGACCGGCTGCAGCACGACGTCGATCTCTGCGAGAAGTACCAGGTGCCGATCCAGATCACCTCGCTGCGCGCGCCCGACGACGTGGTGAAGTCGGCGCATCGCTATGGCTGCCTGGTGTTCCACGACGTGATCAACACCAAGCATGCGAAGCGCGCGCTGCAGGCCGGCGTCGACGGCCTGATCCTGGTCTGCGCCGGCGCCGGCGGCCATGCCGGCGCGCTGTCGCCCTTCGCACTGGTCCCCGAAGTGCGCCAGTTCTACGACGGCTGCATCCTGCTCTCGGGCTCGATCGCCAACGGCGCCTCGGTGCTGGCGGCGCAGGCGGTGGGCGCCGACCTCGCCTATATCGGCACGCGCTTCACGGCGTCGAAGGAAGCCAACGCCTCCGAGGGCAACAAACAGTGCATCGTCGACAGCTCGGGCGAGGAGATCGTCTATACGAATCTGTTCACCGGCGTGCACGGCAACTACCTGAAGCGCTCGATCGCCGCCGCCGGGCTCGACCCCGACGACCTGCCGACCGCCGACAAGAGCAAGATGAACTTCGGCTCGGGCGGCAACATGAAGACCAAGGCCTGGCGCGACATCTGGGGCGCCGGCCAGGGCGTCGGCCAGATCTTCGACACCCCGCCGGCGGCGGAGATCGTCGACCGCCTGGCGCGCGAGTACGAGGCCGCCCGCGCCGCGCTGCTCGCCGGACAGCCCGTGCCGACCAGCCTCAAGGTCGCGGCGGAATAGTCATTCCCTCTCCCCGCACGCGGGGAGAGGGTTAGGGTGAGGGGCTGCATCGAGTGACGCACCACGGTCGTGCGCAACCTGAATCAGCCCCTCACCCCGACCCTCTCCCCGCACGCGGGGAGAGGGAGAAGGCTGTAACACCTGTGCCACAGACACTTCACCGCGCCGTCACGCCCGCGCGGAATCAACCCGTTGTGTTTCGCGGCCGCATCCGCCACTATGCGCCCGCCATGGAGTACGAAGCACAACGCGCGCGCTTTGTCGCGCAAAGTCGATAGCCATGTACGCGGCGCCCGAGTCCTGTCCCGCTCTGGTGCTGAACGCCGATTTTCGGCCGTTGTCGTACTTCCCCTTGTCTCTCTGGAGCTGGCAGGATGCCGTCAAGGCGGTGTTCCTCGATCGTGTCAACGTCGTCGCCGAGTATGACCGCCGGGTGCGCAGCCCGAGCATCGAGATGCGCCTGCCCAGCGTCATCGCGCTGAAGGAGTTCGTGCCGGCCGAGCGCCGCCCGGCCTTCACGCGCTTCAACGTCTTCCTGCGCGACAGCTTCACCTGCCAGTACTGCGCCGAGCCGTTCAACGCGCCCGACCTGACCTTCGACCACGTCGTGCCGCGCTCGCGCGGCGGCATCACGACCTGGCGCAACGTCGTCACCGCGTGCAGCCCGTGCAACCTGCTGAAGGGCGACAAGCTGCCCAAGCAGGCCGGCATGTACCCGATCCGCGCGCCCTACGAGCCCTCGACCGCCGAGCTGCAGGACCACGGCCGCGCCTTCCCGCCCAACCACCTGCACCAGAGCTGGCGCGACTTCCTGTACTGGGACAGCGAGCTGGAGTCGTAGGGCTTCGCCGCATCCTCCTCTGTCATTCCGAGCGCAGCGAGGAATCCAGCGACGCTGACTGGATTCCTCGCTGCGCTCGGAATGACAACGACTACCGATCCGCCACCGCGAGCCTGGCGCCCAGCGCCACGAACGCCGCCGCAAACGTGCGGCGCATCCAGGCGAGCACGCGCGGGCGCGAGATCACGTGGTCGCGGACCGAGGCAGCGAGCAGGCCGTAGCCGACGAAGATCACGAAGGTCATCAGCATGAAGACGCCGCTGAGCATCAGCATGCTGGCCAGCGGCCGCGCCTCCTCGGCGCTGACGAATTGCGGCAGGAAGGCGAGGAAGAAGATCGAGAGCTTGGGATTGAGGATGTTGATCAGGATCGCCTCGAGCGTGACCTGCAGGAAGGAGCGGCCGCCGACCGCGCCCTCCTCGACCCTGAGCGCGCCGCGCTCCTGCAGCGTGCTCCACGCCATCCACAGCAGGTAGGCGACGCCGACATACTTGAAGATCTCGAAGGCGAGCGCGCTGGTGTGCAGCAGGGCGGCGAGTCCCAGGATCGCCGCCGCCATGTGCGGCACGATGCCGAGCGTGCAGCCGAAGGCGGCGACGACGCTGGCGCGCGAGCCGCGCGTCAGCCCGGCGGCCAGCGTGTAGAGCACGCCGGTGCCGGGCGAGGCGACGATGATGAAGGTGGTGATCAGGAATTCGAGGCTCATGGCGCCACTATGCCCTGCCGTCCCCCGGAGGGGGAAGGTGGCGCGCAGCGACGGAAGGGGGATGTCGAAGACGGACACCGATGTCGTTGAGGCATCCCCCTTCCGCCCTTCGGGCACCTTCCCCCTGCGGGGGAAGGGAGTATTGTCGGAAGCCTGATCCAGCCATCCGGAGCTCGTCCATGGACTCCACAGCCGACAACCTCAGGCGCCCGCTCGACGCGCGCGCGGTCTCGCCCAGCCTCTTCGCGCACTTTGTCCTGCAGACATCCAATCTCGCGGCGATGCGCCAGTGGTACCTGACCGTGCTCAACGCGCGCGTCGTGCAGGACAACGGCGTGCTGTGCTTCATGACCTACGACGAGGAGCACCACCGCGTCGCCATCATCGAGATGCCCGGCCTCGCGGCGCGCGACGAGAAGGCGCGCGGCGTGCACCACGTCGCCTACACCTACGCCACCCTGGGCGACCTGCTGGCGACGTATCGCCGGCTCAAGGCGGCGGGCATCGAGCCCTACTGGCCGATCAACCACGGGCCCACGGTGTCGCTGTACTACCGCGATCCCGACGGCAACTCGGTCGAGCTGCAGGTCGACGTCTTCGCCAGCAAGCAGGAGGCCTCGGCGTTCTTCACCAGCGAGTCGTTCCGCGCCAACCCGATCGGCGTGAACTTCGATCCCGAGGACATGGTGCGGCGATTCGAGTCCGGCGTGCCGGAGCAGGAATTGATGCGCCGGCCCGACGGCCCGCCGCCGGCGATCGGCTGAGGTGCGCGCCATGGACTCGACAGCCGACAACCTCAGGCGCCCGCTCGACACCACGCCGCGATCGCCGGCGATCTTCGCGCATTTCGTCGTGCGCACCTCGAAATACGATGCGATGCGCCGCTGGTACGAGCGCGTGCTCAATGCGCGCACCGTGTTCGACGACGGGCGCATCTGCTTTTTGACCTACGACGAGGAGCACCACCGGCTGGCCATCGTCAACGTGCCCGACCTGCTGGCGCCCGACGCCAAGGCCTGGGGCCTGGCGCATTTCGCCTATGGCTACCGCACCCTGGGCGACCTGCTGTCGACCTACAAACGACTGAAGGCGCAGGGCATCGTGCCCTACCGGCCGATCAACCACGGGCCCACGGTGTCGCTGTACTACCATGACCCCGACGGTACCTCGATCGAGCTGCAGGTCGACGCCTATGCGACCAAGGAGGCGGCCGCCGCCTATCTGCAGACCGAGGCGTTCCTGAAGAACCCGATCGGCGTGCCCTTCGACCCCGACGACATGGTCCGCCGCTACGAATCCGGCGTGCCCGAGGAAGAGCTGCTGCGCCGGCCATGAGCCACCATCGTCTCCCTTCCCCCGGAGGGGGAAGGTGCCCGAAGGGCGGAAGGGGGATGGTTCAACGACACCGCCGTCCGGCTTCGACATCCCCCTTCCGGCGCTGCGCGCCACCTTCCCCCTCCAGGGGAAGTTAGATGAAAGACGGCATCGGCACCGAGCTGCGGCGCTTCGAGGATGCGCGGCTGCTGACCGGCAAGGGGCGCTACAGCGACGATGTCTGCCTGCCGGGACAGGCGCATGCCGTGGTGCTGCGCGCGCCGCATGCGCATGCGCGCATTCTCGGAATCGACGCGACGGCCGCCCGCGCCCTGCCCGGCGTGCTCTGCGTGCTGACGGGTGCCGAGCTGATCGCCGACGGGCTGCAGCCGATCCCGCACATCCCCGCGGCGATGAGCCCGCCCGACATCCGCCTGCCCAACACCGACGGCTCGGCGCATCGCGTGCTGCGCCAGCCGGTGCTGGCACTCGACGCCGTGCGCCATGTCGGCGAGCCGGTGGCCTTCGTCGTCGCCGAGACGCTCGCCATCGCGCGCGACGCCGCCGAGCTGGTCGAGGTCGCGTACGAGGCGCTGCCGGCCGTCGCCGACAGCGCATGCGCCGCCGCGACCGACGCGCCGCCGCTGTGGGGCGACCGGCCGCACAACATCGCCGTCGATGCGCAGGTCGGCGCGCGCGAGGCGGTCGAGGCCGCCTTCGCCGGCGCCGCGCATGTCGTGCGGCTCGACAGCCTGATCCAGCGCGTCACCGGCGTGCCGATGGAGCCGCGCGCGGCGCTGGCGGCCTACGACGCGGCCGACAACAGCTACACCCTGTGGGCCGGCGGCGGCGGCGTGGTGCGGCCGAAGCGGGAGCTGGCGATCATCCTGGGCATCGCGCCCGAGCGCGTGCGCGTCATCGCCGAGGACACCGGCGGCAATTTCGGCACCCGCAACTTCTTCTATGCCGAGTTCGCGCTGGTCGCCTGGGCGGCGAAGCGCATCGGCCGGCCGGTGAAATGGACGGCGCAGCGCCAGGAGTGCTTCGTCAGCGACTACCAGGGCCGCGATCTGCGCGCCAGCGGCGAGCTGGCGCTCGATGGCGAGGGCAACTTCCTCGCGCTGCGCGCCGCCGGCCTGTCCAATGTCGGCGCCTTCACCGCCTCGTTCATCCCGCTGACCAAGGGCACGCAGGTGATGACCAGCCTGTACCGCCTGCCCGCCGCCTCGCATGCGCGCGCCGTGATGAGCAACACGCCGCCGACCGCGCCCTATCGCAGCGCCGGCCGGCCCGAGACCATGTTCATGATCGAGCGGCTGATCGACATCGCCGCGCGGCGCCACGGCTTCGACCGCGTCGAGCTGCGGCGGCGCAATCTCGTGCCGCGATCGTCGATGCCCTACACCAATCCGTTTGGCGTCACCTACGACAGCGGCGACTACCCCGGCGCGCTCGAGCGCGTGCTGCAGCTGGCCGACTGGGACGGCTTCGCCGCGCGCCGCGCGCGATCGGCGTCGCGCGGGCTGCGCCGCGGCATCGGCCTGGCCGGCTATGTCGAAGCGCAAAGCGGCGCGCCGCAGGAACGCGCCGAGGTCACGGTGCTGCCCGAGGGCATCGTCGAGGTGGTGATCGGCACGCTCTCGGCCGGCCAGGGCCACGCCACCAGCTTCGCCCAGCTGATCGCCGAGTGGCTCGGCATCGAGGCTCAGCGCGTGCGCCTGGTGGCCGGCGACACGGCGCGGGTGCAGGCCGGCGGCGGCTCGCATTCCGGCCGCTCGATGCGCCTGGCGGCGACCACGATCCACCAGGCCTCGGGTATCATCGTCGAGCGCGCGCAAGTGCTGGCGGCCGAGGCGCTCGAGGCCGATACCGCCGACCTTGCCTTCGCCGACGGGCATTTCACCGTGAAGGGCACCGATCGCCGCGTCAGCCTGCTGGCGCTGGCCGAGCGGCACGGGCCGATTGCCGGCAGCGGCGACGTCGACAGCCGCGTCGGCGCCTATCCCTATGGCTGGCATGTCTGCGAGGTCGAGGTCGACGCCGAGACCGGCGTGGCGCGCATCGTCGCCTACTGCGCCATCGACGATGTCGGCCGCGCGGTCAATCCGCTGATCCTGCACGGCCAGACCCATGGCGGCATCGCCCAGGGCGCCGGCCAGGCGCTGATGGAGCATTGCGTCTACGACGCGCACGGCCAGATGCTGAGCGCCTCGTTCATGGACTACGCGACGCCGCGCGCCCTCGACCTGCCGTCCTTCGTCACGGCGCTGAGCGAGGTGCCGTCGACCACCCATCCGCTGGGCATGCGCGGCGGCGGCGAAGGCGGCATCACCCCGGCGCTGGGCGTGATCGTCAACGCCATCGTCGACGCGCTGGCCGATCTCGGCGTCGAGCACATCGAGATGCCGGCAACCCCCGAACGCATCTGGCGCGCCATCGCGGCGGCGCGCGGCGTGTCGTCTTCCTCCCTCTCCCCGCCTGCGGGGAGAGGGTCGGGGTGAGGGGCTGAAGCAGGTGGCGCACCGCTGTCCGTGCGCAACCGGAAACGACCCCTCACCCCCACCCCCCCCCCCCCCGCGGGGGGAGGGAGACGAAGCGC